>JBAYOX010000051.1:0-9455 GCA_041678025.1 Aminobacteriaceae bacterium | reverse complement strand
GGGCCGCCAGTCGTCCAAAGGCAGATAGAATCCTACGATATCAGGGTGAATCCATTCGTTATAGCCGGATCGCTGCGACCTCTCATGATAAATTGTCTTGGTGAAGATAGAACGCCCCCGGTTAAAGGTGGGGTTGGCGTAGGCAAAGTAAGTCAAAAGCGGATGAAGGTCGCGTTCACTGTACTCTGTCTTCTTCTCCTTCTTCTTTTCCTCCTCCTTCTCGATCTTAGCGACAGCGTCGTTGGTCAGTTCGGATGCGCGTACTTTCAGAAAAAATCGTGCCGGACGTCTTCCAACCTTTATGAATCTGGAACTGTCGTTGTCCCGAACTTCAACATAGAGCTGTGCCCCGAGGGACTGCCATGGAGTCTTGCCCGATGTTTTGATCTTGTCGGTCAAGCCCTGCTCTTTTCCAACCTGCCAAATTTCTTGGTAAGTCAATGGTTGCGTGGCCATATTGAGAACGTCGTAGGCAAGGTCAAGGAACAAGTAGGCGGACATATTTGCGGCCTCCTTTTTTATCTTATGGGAATGTTTGAAACTATCAATATCGAACGGCGCCTGATCTCACACAAAAAAGAATAAAAATTTTTCGTAGGCTTTTTTACCTAATGATGCTCGCTTCTATTGACTCGTTGTGAAGGAATACCATCATAAAATTTCTAGGCTATCGATTAGCATCAGACACTTGGGGATCTATGCCTAGCACGATTTCTGAAGTAGTTTGCACATGCGATTGTCGGCTACCTAGCAGATCAATACACCTTAAAAGTGCTCCTGTTTTCTGTCGGCGTAGTGACGGATCAAGGAGAATACGTCGGCAAGGAACTCGACCTTCTGGCCATCGGGCTTGATTTATTCACAGCTCCCCCAGAACAAACCTGGCCTGTTCTCGCCGGAGCATCTCGTATGGCGTCATGAAACGCAGGCCAAGACCGATGCAGACATTGGGTATTTTGACGCGTTTAGTTGAGTTGGCGTAAACTTCGTGAGTCACCACCACATACCCTCCTGCCAGAGCATGAGCAATCAGAAAGAAATCCGCCACCTGGAAAAATGTATTAATCGCCGCAGGTTCGTAGTTTTGTTCCATGGTCCATCCGCTCACTTTACCAAGTTGTTAGGCGGCCCCGCTATCAGTTGCGAGGAACATGTCGCCGGCGTTATTCTGCATCCAGTCAGTAAGTTCGTCCGCTCCGGCGACGATCTCATCGGCAACCTTGTCAATACTGAAAACCTTTTTGGCGTGATTGCTTTCGATCAGCCATTCCCAGAATGCCGGGCAGAAATCGAGCCCATAATGAAGGTTCTTTGCCTGAATAAAGACATTGGCGTCGAGCAGGTAGATCACCTCATCACCCCCAGCTCCCGCGCGGCTTCGTAGAGGGTGGAGGTTTTGCGCATTCCCAGCAAACGGAAGGCATCCAGAAACAGAGTTTGTCCTTCAAGCGTACTGGTTAAGACAGCGCTGGCAAAGCGTTTACCGGTGCGCGCGCTCAGGGTGCGGTAAAAATTGCCGCCGCTGCCGCCGCGATCCAGCGCTCGTATTCTTGCCGTTTCCTGACGGTAGTTCATCCAAAGAGTGTCGCGGTCTATGAAGTCGGCATCGTACAAACGGCGCAACGCCACCAGAGAACTTACTTTAAACAGGTGGGCCAGGCGTTGTATCTCGTCGGTTAGAGGCGCGTCTGGTTCGTAAACCTCATGTAGCGCATCCAGCGGCATCAGCAGCTCTGCGGCCGCTCTGTTGCACCATCCTTCAACCCCCTGCCTGGGGATGCTACCGACTTCCGGATTGGATACCCCGCTTTCTCCAAGCCAAATATGAGACAGTTCGTGGGCGAGCGTAAACATCTGGGCAGCTTTGCTGTCGGAGCCATTAATGAATATCAGGGGTGCCCTGTCGTCTACCAGAGCGAAGCCTCGAAATTCGGCAACGTCCAGTTTTCGCCGACTGTTGCTGCCGACGATGGAACTGGTCATCACAAGTATTCCGGCGTCTTCAGCCTTGGAGATAAGCTGACGCAAGGCATCGGTCCACGTCGGCAACGCGCGCCGTTCAGCGACGGAAAGCCCCAGTATCTGCCGCATCGCCCCGGCCGTCTGTTCGGGCTGATCATCTAAGGTTGTACTGGAGACAAAATCAAGAGGCGCAAGGCCATGGACGCGAGAATAGCCGCGATACCAGTCCTGTCGCTGCTGACAGAGATACAGGGTGTCAAGCAATGCGATGCTTGGCTCAGTCAGCTCTTCATCACGCAGAGTTCGGAAATCCGGTATCGGTAGTTGCAGTACAGGCGGTTCGGGCAGGAAAAAATACCCGATCGGGGTGCGAGTGAGCCTGGCGAAGTCTTCCAGCTGTTTTAGTGTCGGTTGGGCATCTCCGGAGAGCCAAAGAACCCACTTTCGAAAAGATCTCTCCAAAACGGTATCGGGCAGACGAGCCCGTTCCGCTGCCCAGCGCAATACAGGAATGGATGCGGGGACGGTGTTCATACGCTCATCTCCTTGGCAAAGATTTATTCGGTTGCGGCGACCCTACGACGCGCCGTTCCTTCGGCTCGCGAGGGATTTCAGAACAATTCAATTCCTTTTGTACCACAGCGCGCCCAGTCGGGCAAGGCTTTTCGATGATTATCCAGGGAAAGTATGCCTCAGTCTCAAGTATGATTGCAGCTGTTCGCTGGGGATTTTTAGAGCAATAACGTAGTATGCCACTGCGTCTTCAACGTCACTGCGTGCTCAGAGAAACCAGGTTCCTTTAGTCTATCAGCGAGTCCCATCGGCCAGGGGTTTGAGTTTCGACGAGCAAAATTCGCAAAACACATCTGGTTCCTCGAAATTCGGCAAATGAGCGGAGTTATTGAACCAGATCATTTCTTTGTACGGCGCGCGCAGTTTATCCATGTACTCGAGGACCAGCTCGAATGGGACGTTATAATCCCTGCGCCCGCTGCAAAAGAAAACAGGTACGTTGATTTCGGGGACATCGACGAACAGGTTCACTTTATTCTGCTGCTCTTCAAGGGTCTTGAGCGAAAATACCGCTCCCTTGATAAATTTGTATAAATCCAGAGGGTTCGTATCTTTTATTGAAATGTTCCTGAATATCGTCCCGAAAGACGTGCCTCTATACGTCTCGCCGTTAAACCTAGCCAGCCACTTCCTTTGAACGCCTGCGGCGCTCAGGTTCTTATACGGCGGCTCGCCTATGCTCACCAACTCTTTAATGGCTTTGGTGTTGTTTGTCCCGCGCGCTTCGTCGAGGGTGAATTTATAGGATAATTTTTCTCCCCGATCCATATCGACGACCTGCCCAATGCCGACGTATGCCCAGAACAGGTCAGGCCTTTTCGCGGCTAAACAGGCGCCTACGATGCTTCCCCACGAATGCCCGACCAGGAAAAGCTTAGTCTGGTTAAACCGCCGTAAGAGAGCTTCCGCAAGCTCCTCCCCGTCTGAAACAAAGTGGTCGATTCTCATGTCCTCTTTCTTGATGCTCGATTTGTACGATCTTCCCGCACCTCTTTGGTCCCAGTTTACGACAATAAAATCTCTCTCAAGCTTTGACTGCGACTTCCGCGAGAACGAGATCTGCGCCGTCCCCGGACCCCCATGTAAAAACAGCATGATTGGATTGCCCGTGTTATTTGACCGCAGAGCGATCCACTGATCAAGCCCTCCCAACATGATTTTCTCTGTTGTATCGATCCGGGGGTATTCACCGGTTAACTTTCTGTCCGCAGTCATGGCTTGATGGGCTTGAGGCGCGTCCTCTCATGCGAGTACGTCCCGTTGATGTGGCAGGCGAGTGTAATCCCGAGCCTGTGGTGATGGTCCTTGAGGTCGACTTTCAACAGCGTCTCCAGCTCCCTGATGTAGTTACGAACGGTGTTGTAGTGAAGGTGCAGCCCGTCTGCGCACGAGCGTGCATTGAAGTCACGGGTCACCATCATCGTAGCCAGCTCCTTCAGAGAGAGGCTGCGCTTGGCGTTCGAGGCGTCCTCTTCAAGCGGTGCCCAGTAGCGCCTCCAGACGTCTCCAGCCTCTGGGAGCCTGGTCATGCTCTTCAGCATCGCGTAAAGAGAGAGCTCCTCGTACTGATATACTCCCGGGGGAAGGGAGAAGTCGTGCAGGAGGGCGTAGGTCCGCCTTGCCTCCTGGTAAGAGCGTGGGATCTCCATGAGATCTATGGCTTTGCCGCCGAACGAGAAGTGAAAGCGCGCATGTTCACTCAGTGGCTCAAGACTATTGCGCCATTCCGCCGTCTCAGTCTCGTCGATCAGCGTTACCCACGCGTTGCCCAGTCGGTAGTTCAGGGGTGAGGGGGATGACCAGACGGGTGTCGTAAGGTCGTCCGCCGAGGATACGATGAGTACTGTCACCGGTAAGGAGAGCTGAATGCCCAGCTCTTCAAGGTTGATTCGTATCATGGAGGGGTCGCAGTACATTCCGAAGCACAGCGCCTCGAGGAAGCGCTCCTTTTTCAGCACGTTCTTGCTGGAGAGTATGGCGATCTCGAGGGCGGACGAGCGTAGCACGGTCATCGCTCGCAGGAGCATTCTCTCGTGGCGCGCCGACGGCGCCAGTTCGCCCTGGGCGAGCCTCATGAATATCGATACGGGGGTGTCCTTATGAAGGCGGTAGACCGCATAATGCTGGATTACTCCGCTGTTGCGCACCTCTACGCACGAGTTTATCTGCCCCTTCTTAGGCATCGGCTGCTCCTGGACCAGGGGGGCGTCCAGCGCCTGCTGCACGGCGTCGCTTCCCAGAATGGAGCCGTCCGCCAGGAATAAATTGTTCAGTCCCAGCTGTGTCGCCTGTACGAGGAGGTCCCTGTCCATATTCTGGGCGAACCCGGACAGAAGTTTTTTGAAGTCGAAGCTCTCCTCCCAGAAGAAGCTGAGGTCGTCGGGTTTCTCTTTTATGCGCTCCTGAGCCAGAACTGTATGAACGAGCTCTATGATGTCAGTCCACCGGTAGTGCATGGGTATCTCCAGGATGGGAATCTGCATCCTGTCAGCCTCGGCCGTCATGCTTGCGGGCAGTCTGTGATGGAATCTGTCGAGTTTGAACCCCGTGGCTGCGACGCCCTTTTCATCCATGCGTTGCAGCAGAGGTGTAAGCTGCTCCGGATCGTCCTTGAATACGAAGCCGCTGCCCACCATGAACTCTCCGCCCCGCATCCATCTGTCAGCGTCCGGTGCCTCCAGAACAGTGACAGCGGTGATCTCTCTGCCCATTCCTCCGCTGCCAGCTAGTATCTGAAAGTCCGGGAACAAGTTTTTCTTCAACAGGTCGGCTACGATCATAGGTGACCCCCTCCTGGTTATAGTCCAAGTTTGTGACGTGGTGAGACTTGCAGGCTGAATCCTTGTCACATGGTGATATTGCCTTCCCTCGTGTTCTAAATATATTCTAAGTTAGAGAATAAAGCATCTAAAAGCGGAAGCGTGGATTTCACGGCATTATTGTACCTCAACAGGCGAGAATTGATATACCCTGCTTCTGAGTGGAGCGCATAGAACGGTTGTTTCTAATATAGTTTTGTCATCGGACTACTTTTTCGCGTGAGGGTAGAGAGGGGTACCGAACGGAGACGGGAGGAGGACGATCCATGAAGCCGTTGGAGGGACTTGTGGTATTGGATATGACGAGGGTGCTCGCCGGCCCCTTCGCAGCGATGATGTTAGCCGACATGGGCGCGGAGGTAATTAAGATAGAAAGACCGGACGGCGGCGACGACACGCGCGCCTACCCCCCCTTTCAGAACGGGGAGAGCGCTTACTTTATGAGCCTCAACCGGGGGAAGAAGAGCGTCACCCTTAATCTTAAGCACGAGAGAGGCAAGGAGATACTGAAGGCGCTCGCCAGGAAGTGCGACATCCTGATAGAGAACTTCAAGCCTGGGACCATGGACAAGCTGGGGGTAGGCTACGATGTCCTGAGCAGGGAGAATCCGCGCCTTATCTACGCCGCCAGCTCGGGTTTCGGCCAGACGGGCCCTTACAGCAGTCGCCCCGCCTACGACCTGATAATTCAGGGAATGGGCGGCATGATGAGCGTCACCGGCCCGGACGAGCACACTCCAACCAAGGTCGGCAGCTCGGTCGCCGACATCTTCGCCGGACTGTTCGCGACAATAGGCGTCCTTTCAGCGGTTCACTCTCGTATGAAGACGGGCAGGGGACAGCTGGTCGACGTGGCAATGCTCGACAGTATGGTGGCGGTGCTGGAGAACGCCGTCTCCCGCTATCTGGTCAATGGAGAGGTACCGCACCCGATCGGAAATAAACACCCGTCGATCGCGCCGTTCTCGACCCTTGCCACCTCCGACGGTGCTATGAACGTGGCGGTGGGCAACGACGATATATGGCGTCGGATGTGCGGCGTGCTCGGTATGGAGGAGTTCGAGAGGGATCCGCGCTTTGCGGACAACGCCGCAAGGGTCTGGAACTTCGACGAGCTGAAGGAGCTTATCGAGGAGCGCACTAAACAGAACACAACTGCACACTGGCTCGCGGCCTTCGAGAGGATGAGCGTGCCGAGCGGGCCGATAAACGACATTGCCCACGTGGTAAACGACCCCCAGGTGCTGGCGAGGAAGATGATTGTAGAGATGTTGCATCCGGTCGCGGGGCCGATAAAGATCCCCGGCGTGCCTATCAAGTTCTCCGGTACTCCCGCCGAGGTGGAGACCCCGGCGCCTCTGCTCGGCGAGCACACGGACAGGATACTCTCCTCCTACCTTGGGCTGTCCGCTTCGGAGTTGGACGAGCTGAAGAAAGACGCCGTGGTTTAGAGGGACTGGGAGTTTGGCTGACTTGCGTATTTCCGGCGTCAGCGCGGACTTCTTCAGCCTTGCAAAGGGAGCTGAAGAGCCGGTCCTGAGCCTGAAGGTCAGGGAGGTCTACTCCCGGACTATCAACCTTGAGGGGCAGGGAGGACGAAGGTACTCGATTGTGACCTCGGAGCTTGACTTCGGGCCTCGGAGCGCGCTGACCGATGAACCGCCCCGCATGGCTTGCGGGGAGCGTGTTTATATAAGAGCGGCCGACGCTTCGGTCATGTACGACCCAAAGCTTCCCGCGGGTGGTCTTAACGAAAGATGGGCTCCGCTGTTGCGGGAGTGGTCCGGGCTGCTTGAGGGAGAGCTTGCCGTTATTAAGAGTCCGGCTACAGAGGGGCGCTACGAAGAGCTGACGGGGCTGGGCCCTGGAAGCACTCCCGTCGGGGATGACTTCATGGCGGGGTTTTTAAGCGGCTGTATGTGGACAGGACGCCGGCGTCCTCCTCTGCCGGATCTGTCGCGCACGACGTGGCTCTCGGGCGAGATCCTCCGCGACGCGGCGGAGGGTTTGGTCTGGAGGAGGGGAAGGGACGTCATATCAGCTCTGTCGGCCGATGACGCCGGGCGGCTGCAGGAGGCTGCCGGACGCATTCTGAACTGGGGAAGCACCTCCGGAAGGGCGTGGCTCGCGGGGCTCTCCGCGGCGCTCACTGGAGGGCTGTAACGAACGGAAGGGGGAAGGCACAGTGACCTATTCTGCTCAGCGGCTGGAAATTCTTCCAAGGACCTACTACGACAGCGTGACTCTTATGCTCGTTGCGCGGGAGCTGCTGAAGCTGGAGGGGGTGGCCGAGGCTTCGCTGAACATGGGCACCGAGGCCAACTTCAGGATTATGCAGGCCGGGGGCTTCGACCTGGCCGGGGTGGAGGCGACCCCCAACGATCTCGTGATCGCCATAAGGAGCGCCGCTCCGGAGACGCAGTCGCAGGGCGTGCTGGATGATGCCGTTGCGAAGGCGAAAGAGTACCTCGCTAACCCGCCCGGACGAAAGATGGACACGGAGGGAAGCTACAGGCCAAAGAGCCTGGACGGCGCTCTGTCGCTGCTGCTCGATGCCAATCTGGCGATAGTCTCCGTGGCGGGGCGCTACGCCGGCGACGTGGCGATGCAGTGCGTGCAGAAGGGGCTAAACGTGATGATCTACTCCGATAACGTCCCGCTTGAGAGGGAGATCGAGATCAAGAGGGCGGCCTCGGAAAAGAACCTGCTTGTTATGGGGCCCGACTGCGGAACGGTCATAATCCGCGGCACGGCGCTCGGCATGGCGAACGCCTGCCCGGTCGGTCCGGTAAGCATAGTCGCCGCCGCCGGAACAGGCCTGCAGGAGGTCCACGTTCAGCTGGCCCGTCGGGGCGTTGGAGTGTTGCACGGCATAGGTACGGGGGGACGCGACGTCAAGAGGGAGGTCGGAGGCGTAATGTGCCTGCGGGCCATCGACGCACTGCTGGCCGACGACGAGGTGAGGGTGCTCGTCGTCGTGGGCAAGCCGCCCGCGCCCGAGGTGGAGCAGAAGATACTCGATGCGGTGAGGGGGGGAGGCAAGCCTGCGGTGCTCGGGTTCGTAGGAGGCGCGGCCAAGGGCGACTCGGGCGGTGTGTACGTCTGTCGCGAGCTGGAGGAGACGGCCGCGGTGGCTGCCGCTCTAGCGAACGGAGAGGACGCCGCAAAGGCTCGCAGTTCGCTGTTCACCGAGTACGAGGAACTGAGGCGTCAGGCGGATGCTATCGGCAGGGGCAGAGGGTATCTCCGAGGGCTGTTCTCGGGAGGCACTCTCTGCTACGAGGCGCAGCTTGTGGCCAGGGATGTCATCGGCCCCGTGCGAAGCAACGCGCCGCTCGACGAGTCCGTGAGGCTTGCCGACAGCTTCGTGAGCGTGGGGCATTCGATGGTCGACTACGGCGAGGACGAGTTCACCCAGGGGCGGCTGCACCCTATGATCGACGTCTCACTTCGGGCGGAGCGAATCGTCAGAGAGGCGCGGAGCCCGGACGTAGGCGTCGTGCTGCTGGACGTCGTGCTGGGGTACGGATGCGACGAGGACCCGGCGGGGGGGCTGGCGGACGGTATCCGTAAGGCTCGGGAGGCCGCGGGCGACAGGATTGCCTTCGTTGCCTCGGTTTGCGGCGTCGATGCCGACCCGCAGAATGCCTCGCGACAGAGGGAGACGCTTCGCGAGCTCGGGGTTCACGTCTGCGACAGCAACGCCCGCGCGGCCCGTCTGGCTTCAATGTTGGCGGAGGGATAGATGATGAACAGGCTTCTAAAAGAGGGTCCGAAGACCGTAAATATCGGGATCGAGCAGTTCTACCTGGATTTGGTGACTCAGAAGGCCGAGGCCGTGATCTGGGACTGGAGGCCGCCCGCTGCGAGCGCTGACTTGCTCGCGCGGTTAAAGAAGCTGAAGGGGGGAAGCTGAACGTGATAGATATCGAAAGTGCCAATAAGGAGGCTCTGTCGCGCCTGCTCGCGGCGCAGCCTCTGCTGGTCGGAATAGGCAGGGCTGCGGACACGGTTCCCGGGATGAAGGATCGGATGCTGTTGCACGCAGGTCCTCCCCTTACGTGGGAGACGGCCTCTGGCCCTATTCGCGGGGGCGTGATG
>JBAYOX010000050.1:0-9472 GCA_041678025.1 Aminobacteriaceae bacterium | reverse complement strand
TTACCGTCAGGGCGGGCTTCCCCTTCGCTAGGAACTCGTCGAAGGTGGAGGGAGGAATAGTGTTCACAGTATTCGGGCCTATTAGGGAATCTACGTACAGTGTCGATGAGTACGCCGGGTTCTTGGTCCCGGTGCTCGCCCACAGGGGCCTCTGAAGTGTCGCCCCCTTGGAGGAAAGAGCGCTCCATCTCTTTGAGGAGGACATCTCCTCGAAATCCGCGTACGCGGCACGAGCGTTGTCGACTGCTATCTTCCCAGCCAGCTCACTAGCACCCGACTCTTCCAACAGCCTGTCTACCGAAGTATCGACCCTGCTCACGAACAGAGATGCAACGGATGAAATATCAGAAACGGGAAGCCCTGCCTCGTTCCTCTGTTCCAGCCCGGAGAGCCAAGCCTCCACTACCCTGCGGTAGCATGTACGAGAGAAGATGAGAGTCGCGTTGACGTTTATTCCCCTCGCTATGCTTCTGCGGATAGCCTCTACGCCTGCTCTGGTCGCGGGGATCTTTATCATGACGTTCTTCCTGTCTAGAAGCGAATAGAGTCGCGCTGCCTCATCGAGGGTTTCCTGTTCGCTATCGGAGAGCAGTGGGTTTACCTCGAGGCTTACGAAACCATCCCCGCCCCCGCTTGACACGTAGATCGGAAGGAGACGATCCGCCGCCTCCTTGACATCCGCTACTGTCAGTGCGACGCATATATCCTCGGGTGACAACCCTTCGCGGGACAGACGCCTGATGTCATCGTCGTAGTCGGCCGTGCCGGAGATCGCCTTCTCGAATATCGATGGGTTGGTGGTTACCCCGCGAACCCCCTGCTCAATCATCCTGTCAAGGCCTCCCCCCCTGAGCAGGCTCCTGCTCAGGTAGTCGCACCAGATGCTCTGCCCTAATTCCAGCGTTTCGTGTGCTTTTGTATGATACATATTGGTATTTATCCTTTCATACTAATTAATATCACGCCTGAGAGGCGTAGAGTCGAGTCCCTCAAGCCATAGCCTTAATCCGCGTGAGCTTCGCCGGTCCTAACCGGCACGGATCCTCCAAACATGGAGATATGATCTCTGACCTCCGCTTCGGATACCCCTGGAATAAAGAGCCTCCACCCCTTCTCCTTCAGCGGGAAGACAACGCTTGTCCCCCCGGCGGACGGAAAGAGGACTATCTCCTCCATCTCATCCCAGGGGAGGCACTCCTTTCGCCCACGCCCCCAGAAGACTCTCTCGCGAATAAAACCCGTCTCATTGACAGCGACCCTCTTCTCATATCCGGCAATATAAAAACAGGCTGATCCGATTATGACAAAGGCCGAGGCACTCAACAGCCCCTCGTCGATGAAGCGGCGGAATCCGTCCGCCAGAAGGGCTACCCCGACCGCCATTCCGGCCCATCTCATCCATCTCGGAAAGTGTACTCCGCTGCCCGCCAATATCTTTGCCAAATCTATGCATCCTTCTCCCTGATCCAATGTATGCCAATCCCCAGCCTGGTCATAAGCAGGGCGACTATCGGATTCAGGTAGTTAAGGAAGGCGTAAGGAAGGTAGGAGAGAGTTGGCACGCCAAGGACACCGCTGTTATAAGCACCGCATGTATTCCAGGGAACAAGGACCGACGTCAGAGTGCCCGCATCCTCAAGGGATCTGGACAACAGCCTTGGATCCAGCCTCTTCCCGTCCTTCTCGAAATTTTCGAAGGCGGGCCTGAAAAGCCTTCCAGGCATCACGATGGCAAGGTACTGGTCTCCGAGGAACATGTTCGTGAAGACGCAGGACGCAAGCACCGAGCCCACAAGACCGAACACCGAGCTGACACCGCGCATCATCCTCTCAAGCAGGACCTCCAGGAAACCGCAGGTCTCCATAATTCCGCCAAGCACCAGGGCTACCAGGATGAGCGCGACGGTATCGAGCATTCCCGTAAGCCCGCCTCTCTCCAAAAGGCCATTCAGCATCCCGGCGACCTCAATGGCCGAGTCAAAGACGTCCGCCGAGAAGATCACTACACCCTTCAGGAGCTCATTGATAGAGGATATATCCCCTGCCTCGGCTACCTCCGCGATGACCGAGGGGACATAGCCAGTGTAAAGGGAATCCATGACAGCTGTGACCCCGGCCCCCTGAAACAGGGCCATAACAGCGGCCGCAAGCATCCCGGCGACTATCCCGGGGATGGCCGGAACCTTGAGGACCGCAAGCAGGAGAACCAGCAGTGGCGGAATAAACCCGTATATGGAAATGGAGAACTCCACCGACATTATCTGCTGGATCATTGCTATTCTGGTAGAGTCGATCATCCCGCTAGAGTAGGCCTGCCCCATATAGTAGGCTATTCCGCCCACAATTATCATGGAGGGGATGGTCGTCCAGAGCATCGCCCTGATGTGGCTGAACAGGTCGGAGCCCGCCACCGCCGGGGCAAGGTTCGTCGTATCGGACAGAGGGGATATCTTGTCGCCGAAGTAAGCCCCCGATATGACGAAACCTGCGGTCACCGCCGGCGGCACTCCCAGACCTGCACCTATTCCCATGAGGGCGATTCCCACCGTCCCGCTGGTGCTCCACGAGCTTCCCGTGGATAGTGAGACTATCGAGCAAATAAGAAGAGAAGCCAGAAGAAAGTACTGCGGGGAGAGCAGGTTGAGGCCGTAGTAGATCATCGTAGGCACTACGCCGCTCAGGATCCACGCTCCGATAAGGCCACCGACCGCGAGAAGTATGAGAACGGCCTGCATAGCGACTGTTATGCCGTTTATCATACCCTCTTCAACATCTCTCCAGGGTTTTCCGACAAAAAATGCCCCCATTATGGCCGTGAAGACTGCGGCAAGGAAGAGGGGGACATGGGCGGAAAGGGCCAGGCCGAAGGCCGCACCGGACTCTAACTGGATATCTAGAACTCCGAAGCTGATGATCGCAGCGTCTACCAGAAGGACCATGAGGGCCTGGTTGAAACTTGGTGTCTTGGTTGCTGACTGTTCCACTGGGAATCCATCCTTTCAAAACGGGATAACGCCTTATTTTTAAGGACGCTCGCCCGATATTATAAGGCTTTATACTCTTATGTCCACGGATAAAAGAATTGCATAACCGAAAGAATAAAAAAAGACCGGAGGAAAAACTCTCCGGTCATTCAAATCAAAAATGTTTTTATCGGCTTAGTCCCTCGCGTAGCGCGGTGATATCCGTATGAACGGGAAAGCGTTCTCGTAACGATGCAGCTTCCGAGGCCATTCTGATCTCGACCATCTCGGTGCGAACCGTTTCGCGCACCTCCTCGAAGGTAAGGGGACGTGGTCGCTTGTACTCCTGCACCTCGAATACATGAAAACCGTACTCTGTCTGTACCGGCCCGGAGGGTGACAGGGGTGGTGCAGAAAAGACAGCGCTATCAAGGGGCTCGGGAAGCTCCCCTCTGACGATCCACCCAAGGTCTCCCCCCTTCTCTGCGGAGATGGGATCACTGCTAAGCTCGGATGCGACCCGGGAGAAAGGGTCACTCGTTAGCAGGCGTAACAGCGCCGTCCTGCCCTGGTCTTCGGTCCGGGTCAGGATATGCCTTACTCGGGCCATCTCCTTTTGGACGTATTTCTCCCGATGTTCGTCAAAATAAGCCCTCAGCTGTTTTTCGGTGAAGGTCAGAGACGAGGCCATGCTGCCCACATACGCCTCGGCGAGGGCGTTAATCCTTCCCCATCTGATGCGGGCCGCCACTCCGGGGTCCAGGTGATGCCCTCTGATTATTGCCCCCTTGGAGAAGAGAATGGCCCTAGACACCTGCTCCAGAAAGGCCTCCATCTCCTCGGAGGTCATCTGCCCTGCTATAAGAGCAGCAGCGCTCCCCCCGCCGCCGGACTGAACCCCGAGAAGGTAGAGTATCTCATCAGCGGTCACCCTCTCGTCATCCACAACCAGCACAGTACTGTCCGCGACGTTCGAGCCAGCGCTCTGAGACGCCGGTGCCAAGAAGGCCAGAAGCAGCGCAAACAACACAAAGCTTTTAATAATTCTCCACCCAGACATCAATACACCCCAGCCTTTCCATTCCCTGACGGACGCCCCGGATACGGGACGGGAATATACTGCACAGACGGCCTAGCGGCTGTTGATTGGTGATAGAGTCCCATTATATTACAGAATTCGTCATATTCGTTGATAATCACGGGAAGCCCGAGGGCAACGGCTTCGTTCACACCTATCGGGTAGTCGTGAGTCCAACGCCCCTCGGTGAGGGCCTCGGCCAGTTTCATGCCGTTCTCCTCCCCCATTCTCTCTCTCAGGAGCCCGAGGACAAGCTCCTTAGTCTGAGCAAGGGCCTTTCTGGATATATCCGCCATGATAAGGGTGGCATCGTCTATCTCACTGATTGGCTTATCCTCCACTACCTTCAGTATTGATGCTGCGGGGTACTGCCCTATCTGAGGATCGACCGGCCCGAGCACTGCGTGCCTGTCCATCAGTATCTCGTCTGCGGCAAGGGCAATAAGAGTCCCTCCAGACATGGCGTAGTGTGGTACCACCACCGTCACCTTAGCCGGGTGGTTCTTCAGCGCCCGAGCAATCTGTTCGGCCGCGAGAAGAAGCCCTCCCGGCGTGTGTACGATCAGGTCGATGGGGGTATCCTCCGATGTCATGCGAATGGCTCGAAGGACCTCTTCGGAGTCCTCTATGTTTATATAGTTACGGGAGAACATACCCCAGAATCCCATGCTCTCCTGCCTGTGTATTAGCGTGATTATCCTGGAGCGACGCCTCTTCTCGCAGTTTTTAAGGGCGGAAAAACGCCTCCATCGGAGAGATAGTTGCTTGAACTGGGGGAACACAACGAAGAACAGCAGAAAATAGAACCACAGAGACGACCCGTCCATTTTTGCGTGACATCCTCCTCTCAGGCTTCCGGATACGCGGTGCTAGCTGCGGGCCAACGCCCGTTCGCGCTCCTCTGCCTTCTCCTGGTGAACGTCGGTCACAACGTTGAAGGAGACTTCGTCCCCCTCGATAAACGCCTCGACGTTCACATCCTTGATCGAGCCCATGCCGAGGATGAAGTCGGCAAGAGGGTCCTCCACCAGCGTCTGAATCATTCGCCTAAGCGGGCGGGCACCGAACTTAGGCTGGTACCCCTTCTCCCGAACTCTCTCCTTTACGCCCGCTCCGACTGTAAGGATGACTCCCTGCCCCGCAAGCCTCTCGCACACGTCTTCGAACATGACGTCCACAATGGCCTTTACGCTATCTCTGTCAAGCGGACGAAAAACTATGCTCTCATCTATCCTGTTGAGGAACTCCGGGCGGAAGGTATGGTTCATCTCCTCGAGGATGCCCTCCTTTACCCTGCTCCAGTCGAATGGGTCGTCGTCTACCGCACCTGAAAAGCCCAGAGGGCTTCCCTTTGCAGTGCTCTTCGCCCCCACGTTGCTGGTCATCAGGATGACAGTGTTGCGGAAATCCACGGTGCGCCCGTGTCCGTCGGTCATGCGTCCTTCGTCCAGAAGCTGAAGCAGGAGGTTATAAATATCCGGGTGCGCCTTCTCAATCTCGTCGAACAGAATGACTGAATACGGCCTTCGTCTGACAGCCTCCGTCAGCTTGCCGCCCTCGTCGTAGCCGATATACCCAGGAGGCGCGCCGATCAGCTTGGAAACCTCGTGTTTTTCCATGAACTCGCTCATGTCCAGGCGAATCATGGAGTCGTCCGTTCCGAACAGGAAGGCCGCTAGCCTTCGCGCAAGTTCCGTCTTTCCCACTCCGGTAGGACCGAGAAGCAGAAAGCTGCCGATAGGGCGTCTGGGATCCTTCAAGCCGCTCCTGGCCCTGCGTATGGCCTTGGCCACGGAGGAGACCGCCTCGCTCTGTCCTATAAGCCTCTTCTCTATCTCCTTCTCCATCTCCAGCAGGCGTCGGGACTCCTCGCCGCTGATCTGGAAGGCAGGGATCCCTGTCCATTCGGCGACCACCTCGGCGATATCCTCTTTTGTGATGACAGGCTCCGTACTGTTTCTACCCGAGCGCCAGAGATCGCGCCTCTCCTCAAGCTGCTCGAAGAAGGTGCGTTCCTCGTCCCTCAGCTCCGCAGCCTTCTCGAACTCCTGGGAGTCCACGGCCGCCTCCTTTGCCCTTCGTATCTCCTCCAGGCGCTGCTCCAGCTCTTTCAGCTCATCCGGCGGCTCCATGGTCTTTATCCTTGCCCTGGCCGCCGCCTCATCTATGAGGTCGATCCCCTTGTCCGGAAGACGCCTGTCCATTATGTAACGGGCGGAGAGGCGTGCGGCCGCCTCAAGTGCATCGTCCTGTATCCTGGCCTTGTGATGCGACTCGTAGCGGTCTCTAAGTCCCTCCAGAATCCGAATTGAATCGTCAACAGAGGGCTCCTGGACAAACACCGGTTGAAAGCGGCGCTCCAAGGCCGCATCCTTCTCGATGTATTTTCTATACTCCTCAAGGGTGGTCGCGCCTATGACCTGAAACTCCCCCCGCGAGAGGCTGGGTTTCAGGATATTGGCTGCGTCGACCGCCCCCTCCGCCCCGCCCGCCCCGACGATCGTGTGGATCTCGTCTATGAAGAGAATGACGTCCTGACCTTCGCTGAGCTCTTTTATAACCTTCCTCATGCGATCCTCGAACTCTCCACGGTACTTCGTGCCGGCAATGAGGTTGCTCACGCTGAGCTGCATGACTTTTTTATCCTTCAGAAGCTCCGGTATGTCCCCCTCCGCGATCTTCTGCGCAAGCCCCTCGACAATGGCGGTCTTCCCAACTCCGGGCTCCCCGATCAGGACAGGGTTGTTCTTCGTCCTCCTGGAGAGAATCTGCACAATCCTGCGTATCTCCTTGCTCCTCCCGATCACCGGGTCCAGTTCTCCATTTTTGCAGCTCTCGCTCAGGTTTAAAGCGAGCTGATCCAGTGTCGGGCTCTTCGAGCGTCCGCCCCTCTGATGCCCGTCGGCAAAAACCTCCGTGCCCTTAACCGAGCCGCTCTCCCTCTCAAGCAACTTCATGATCTCTCTGGCCATGAGCGAGTGGTCTATGCCAAAGCCTAGGAGCGCCCTCGCTGCCGCACTCTCACCCTCGGCAAGAATGCCCAGCAACATGTGCTCCGTCCCGACATAGTTCACGCCCATGTTGCGCGCCTCCCTGACCGACAGATCAAATACCCTCTTCGCCCTCGGGCTGAGCTGCATATCCACCGGTTTTAGAATGGGATGGGACTTGCCGATAGCCCCCTCTATATGGGCTCGCAGATCCGCCAAGTGCACTCCCAGGGACTCCAGGGTTCGGACCGCTACCCCCTCCCCCTCGGAGATGATCGCAAGGAGAATATGCTCCGTTCTCACCACATCATGCCCAAGGCGCAAAGCCTCTCTGTGGGCCAACTGAATCGCTTTCCTGCCGCGTTCCGTAAAAAAATGCCACATTTTTCAGACCATCCTTTGTAATTCCCAAACGGGACACACTTCAATACTAAGCCAGTGCCAGGCTGCGAAGCATCCGCTTCAGCAGTTCCGCCGCCAGCACGCTCCGCCTGTACGGGGAGATATCAAACTCATCGCTCCCGAGCTCATCGGCGTGGCGCATCGCCACCTCTATCAGCAGTCTCTCCTTGAGGTCTATCATTCCCCGCTCCTGAAGAGAGGCCAGTATTCTCCTGGCCCCCTGCTCGGTAATCGTGTCCCCTACAATCTCCTCGATATGATTTATCCTCTCCTCAGGTATATCGTAGCATATCCTGACTATTCGAATAAACCCGTGCCCTCCTCTTTGGCTCTCGACAATATACCCGCGCTCGGGAGTGAAACGGCTTCTAAGTACGTAGTTGATGTGGCTGGGGACACAGCCGAACAACTCCGCCAGCTCCTTGCGCCTCAGCAGGACCGCGGACTCATCGATATCGGAGAAAAGGCTGTTTATATAGTCTTCTACAACTCGGGTCAAACTGGACATCTTACTTCCTCCTAACTGCCAGAGAAACAGGCCCACAACTCATACACAAGCCAATAGTATGATGGGTCGTGGCCATTGTACATCTTAGGTCAGTAATAGTCAACATAAAGGGGAGTAACGGTCGTTTTAAGGCTTTGTGCGTCTCCCGAAACGGCTCTCGTTTCCATCTATCAACCGTCTGATATTGTCTTTATGGCGGAGGGTTGCAAGGGCCGCAAGGGCCGCAAGGGTAGTTACATGAGTAAGCGGGAATGAGAGAAGGAGGGCGAAGACAGGCACGCACCATAGGGATACGATGGAGGCCAGCGAGACATACCCTTTGGCCTTGAGGAGCAGCAGCCAGACGAGCCCTCCAGCGGGCGCTATGATAAAGGATAGTGGAGGGTAGATGAAAAACACCACTCCGTAGGTCGTCGCAACGCCCTTTCCACCCCTGAAGGAGAGCCAGACCGGATAATTATGCCCCAGGACGGCCGCGAAGCCCGCTATGGGAATTACCTGTGCGTCCACACCTAGGTACATGGCGCAGAGCATGGGAACAGCGCCCTTCAGCATGTCGATCACGGCCACCGTCTTTGCCCATCCACCGCCAAGGAGCCTTCCGACGTTCGTAGCGCCGGTGCCGCCTGATCCTATCGTCCTTATATCTACTCCCTTGATGAGCAAAGCCGTAAGATAGCCCGTCGGAAAAGACCCAGCAAGGTAGCCCAGTAAAACCCAAAAAAGGGAGGTCATCTCTTCCCCGCTCTCCTTTCTATGTACGCGTCGACAACCAGAACCCCACTACGATTCACGAATATGGGATCGACATCAAGTCTCGAGATACGGGTCTCGTTGCATGCAAGGTTTGAAAAGGCCGATAGGACCTCGGAGAAGGCCTCTACGTCCAGCCTCTCCCTTTGCCACCCGGGAAGGAGCAGTGGGTATCCCCTTGACTCGCTTATCATGAGCATGGCCTCTTCTTTTGAGAAAGGCGCTGCCCTGAGAACCCCTTCAGGTAGTATCTCACCGTACAGCCCACCTATGCTTGCCTCTATTACAGGCCCGAATCGGACGTCTCGGCGGTACTCCATACGCCACTCTATCCCGCCTCGCACCATCTCTTGGACAAGCACCCCCATTACGCTCTTCGAGGAACCGGCAATCCGTGCCTTTTCGAGGGTCCTTCCGTAAGCGTTTCTGAGCTCCTCTTCGTTTTGAATGCCAAGCGCTATCACACGGGCCTCGCTCTTGTGAAGAATGGACGGAGAGACCACCTTCAGCACCACCGGATAGCTTATCGCCTCGGCGGCGGATAGCGCCTCCGAAAGAGAGTGGCAAAGGCGCTCTTTTGCGACAGGGATACCGTAGGCCCGAAGCATATCCTTTGCGTCTCCCGGAAAACCTCTGCGAACTCTTGCGCCTTGCCCTGAGCGATGCTCGTCAGTCACATTTTTTAGAATGGGGATAGATGGATCGAAAAGTGTGCTCAAGGCCCGAATACAACGGTTTAATCCCGGTATGAAAGAGGCATTCGCCTTCAGGGCAAGCT
>JBAYOX010000049.1:0-9656 GCA_041678025.1 Aminobacteriaceae bacterium | reverse complement strand
TGGCGTTGAGCACCGGCAGCCCCGTGGTCGGAATCAATGATAGCGGCGGCGCCAGAATCCAGGAGGCCGTGGATTCGCTGAACGGATACGGCAAGATCTTCTTCCGAAACACCCTCGCAAGCGGAGTAATCCCGCAACTTTCGATAATAGCAGGCCCCAGCGCTGGAGGAGCGGTTTACAGCCCAGCGCTTACAGACTACATATTCATGGTCGAGGGCACGGGTATCATGCACATCACCGGGCCTGCAGTCATAAAGGCCGTAACGGGGGAGGAGGTCACCAGCGAGCAGATAGGTGGCTCTCTTGCCAACAACAGCAAGAGTGGAAACGCTCACTTCACCGCCAAGAGCGAGGAGGAGTGCTTCGCTCAGGTGAGAAAGCTTCTCAGCTATCTGCCTCAGAACAACCTGGAGGACGCCCCCGAGAAAGACGCCGGGGAGGACCCTCTGAAAGAGGATATGGAGCTTCGCAACATCGTCCCGGTTAATCCGAACAAGAGCTACGACGTCCGCGAGGTCATCCGCCGGGTGATTGACGGTGCCGACTTCTTTGAAGTACAGCCTCTCTGGGCGAAGAACATCGTCATCGGCTACGCTCGCCTCGGAGGGAAGGTCATCGGCATAATAGCAAACCAAGCCGCGCATCTCGCCGGGTGCCTCGATATCGACGCCTCTGACAAGGCGAGCCGCTTCATCAGACACTGCGACGCCTTCAACATCCCGATCGTCACTTTTGTGGACGTTCCCGGCTACCTGCCCGGGACAGCCCAGGAGTTCGGCGGAATCATCCGCCACGGCGCCAAGATGCTCTATGCTTACAGCGAGGCCACAGTTCCTCTCATCACACTGGTGCTTAGGAAGGCCTACGGCGGGGCATACCTCGGAATGTGCAGCAAGGCCCTTGGAGCGGATATGGTTCTTGCATGGCCGCAGGCAGAGATCGCCGTCATGGGCGCGGAGGGCGCGGCCAATATAGTATTCCGTCGTGAGATCGAGGCCGCCGAGGACTCCGTTGCCACCCGCACAAAGAAGATCGAGGAGTACCGCGAGGCGTTTGCCAACCCCTATGTCGCCGCGGAGCGCGGTTTTGTCGACCGGGTCATTCTGCCGGAGACCACACGCGGTGAGATCTGGCGCGCAATCATCGCATCCGAGAACAGACGTGATCTAAGGCCGCGCCGCAAACACGGCGTCATGCCTCACTAACTTTACGAGGAGAGTGAGAAAAACATGGAAACTGTTGCAGTAAACGGTGCCGTTGAAGTAGCGGAGACAGCGGGCCGCGCGGCTGAATCTCTATCGGGCGTGGGCGGCGCGCTGACCATGTGCGTCATCGCCTTCACAGTGGTCTTCCTTGTGCTTAGCGGGCTCACCGGGGTCATATACGGAATCAAGTACATAGCACAGGGCCTCGAGCGCAAGAAAAACGAGCCGCCATCCGGTGGGTCCGGGGTACAGGCATCCGTCGCATCAACCTCTCCGACACCAGCCTCCGACAGCAGACTTCTCGCTGTGATCACTGCTGCTGTCGCGGCATCCGGCATCAGTGGACGCATAACGGGCATTTATCCAAACGGTGAAATCTGTCTGAGGCACGTGAGATCATCCGGATGGAGGGGCATGGCGCTCTTCGAGGGAATTCAGGCCCTGGGAAGGGACTGGAAGTAACAGAATCGATAGTTTCCAGCATTTTCAACGTAGCATTGTAGCAAAGAATAATTATATACAAGGAGGCTCATCGCACAATGAGCAGGAAGTTTAAAATTACAGTTGACGGAACAGCATACACGGTGGAAGTTGAAGACCTTGGAGCAGGCGCACCCGTTGTCTCTCCGGCCCAGCCGGCCAAGCCGGCACCCGTATCGCCCCCTGTCGCGGCGACTCCAGCCCCCGTACCTGCGGCAGCCCCAGCGCCTGCCCCGGTACCGGCGGGAGCCGGTGCCCCCGTGGCCGCTCCAATGCCTGGTAAAGTATTGAAAGTCTCCGTATCAGTCGGCGCTCAGGTCAAGAACGGCGATATGGTACTCATCCTTGAGGCGATGAAGATGGAAAACGAAATTTTCTCCCCCGCAGATGGAGTAGTAAAGGAGATAAGAAGCCGTGAGGGCGACAACGTCAACACAGGCGACATAATGATGGTGATCGGCTAATCATTTCGAATAGACGCTAAGGAGGGGAGTTAATCACAATGGATAGCTATTTACTGGCGATAAGGGAGATATTCGAGGCTTCTGGCTTCGCCGGCCTGACGGGAGGACATATTACAATGCTCCTGGTTGCGCTGGTGATGCTTTACCTCGCCATCGGAAAGGGCTTTGAGCCTTTGTTGCTGGTCCCCATCGGTTTCGGATGTCTTCTTGTAAACCTTCCTCTTTCCGGGATAATGGAAGAGGGCGGGTTTCTGTACTACGTTTTCTTCGGCACGGAGCATGAGATATATCCCGTTATCATCTTCATGGGAATAGGGGCCCTGACGGACTTCGCTCCGCTGATCGCAAACCCGATAACATTCCTCCTCGGAGCCGCCGCTCAGCTAGGCGTGTTCGTTGCTCTTTTTGGTGCCATGATGATGGGCTTCTCAATCAAAGAAGCCGCGTCGATAGCGATAATCGGTGGTGCCGACGGCCCGACCAGCATCTATCTGACCATGAAACTTGCGCCTCAAGTGCTGGGGGCGGTCGCGGTGGCCGCCTACAGCTATATGTCCCTCGTTCCTCTTATTCAGCCTCCGGTAATAAAGATGCTGACCAGCAAGGCCGACAGAGGAATCAGAATGGAGACACTGCGTCCGGTCAGCAAGCTGGAGAAGATACTCTTCCCCATAGTCACGACTATGGCCTCGGGCCTCATCCTTCCCGCCTCCGTACCGCTGGTGGGAGTGCTGATGTTCGGCAACCTGCTGCGCGAGTGCGGCGCAACTGAGAGGCTTAGTCTGGCCGCGCAGAACGAGATACTGAACATCACCACCATATTTCTTGGCCTGTCCGTAGGGGGCACTATGAACGCCGAAAAATTCCTGACTCCTGCGACACTGAAGATCATCCTGCTGGGGCTGGTGGCCTTCGTCTTCAGCACAGCGGGAGGAGTGCTTTTCGGCCAGTTGCTCAAGAAGTGGAGCGGCGGAAAGATCAACCCGATGATAGGCTCAGCCGGAGTCTCCGCGGTGCCAATGGCGGCACGAGTGGTTCAGCGCGTTGTCCAGAAGGAGTTCCCGGGCAACTTCCTGCTGATGCACGCTATGGGGCCGAACGTAGCAGGAACCATAGGCACGGCCGTGGCAGCGGGAGTAATGCTCACTCTTCTGACGTAACAACAGCTTTTCAAGGCTTCGATCATCTGCCAAGGAGGCTCTCCCGCACTTTGAGAGCCTCCTTTTTTAGGGATTTCTACGGGCTTGTGCGTCTCTTTTGTCTAGTGTTATTATACCGAGGGGGCGCAAAGCTCTTCTATTGACAATTGAAAGGAACTGGGAGGGGGTCCGTCCATGAGAGTCGCCGTGGGTTCCGATCATGCTGCTTTCTCATTAAAAGAATTATTGCTGGATCATCTGAGGCGAAAGGCTGATATCGAGGTAATCGATATGGGGACCGAAACCGAAACAGTATCCTGCGACTACCCTGATATTGCCTTTAGGGTAGGAGAGGAGATCGCAAAAAAGAACGTCGACAGGGGAGTCCTCCTCTGTGGCACAGGTGTGGGAATGAGCATAGCGGCGAACAAAATCCCCGGCATCTACGCAGCTCACTGTCATGATGTCGAGACAGCCCGCTTCAGCCGTCTTCACAACAACTCAAACGTCATTACGATGGGAGCCAGGATTATCTCCCCCGAGCTAGCGTCCGCCATACTGGACACATGGCTCTCCACTGACTTCGAACAGGGCCGACACACGGCAAGGATCGCAAAGGTCCTGGACTACGAACGAAAAGTATGCCCGGGGCGCGCCTTCTCCGAGAAGGGGAAAACGGTCCTCTTCGAACACCCCCTGATGCTGCACAAAGTTAGCCTAATACGAAATAAAGATACATCAGTCAAGGAGTTCCGGGAGCTCGTACAGGAGATCGCCGGTCTCATGGTTTACGAGATGACGCGCAGTTTGCCATTAGTCAAGATAGAGGTTGAGACTCCTCTTGAGAGAACGGACGCTCTCGCCTTGGCAGGTAAGGACCTTGCGATAGTCCCGGTGCTTCGCGCGGGGCTTGGCATGGTCGACGGAATTTTACAGCTTATACCCAACGCCAAAGTGGGTCACATCGGGCTATACAGGGATCCCGACACTCTGCTCCCGGTCGAGTACTACTGCAAGCTTCCGGGAGACATCGATCAGCGGGATGTGTTGGTGCTAGACCCGATGCTCGCCACTGGAGGATCCGCCTCGGCCGCCATTAGCCTCATCAAGAAGCGGGGCGGAAAGAAGATATCCCTTGTATGCATCATCGCGGCTCCCGAGGGAGTATCAAAGGTGCACGCCGATCATCCGGATGTAGACATTTACGCGGCGGCACTTGACAGTCATCTCAACGACCACGGTTATATCGTTCCCGGGCTCGGCGATGCCGGTGACCGGCTGTACGGAACGAAGTAAGAGGGATTCGTGAGACCTGTCTTTTCCCTACTGCTTATAACTAGCGCGTGCATGTTCATATGGGGCGTATTCGTGACGCCTCTTTCGATTATCCTGTCGAACCGTTACCGCATTGTCGACAAACCCGGCGAGCGGAAGATCCACACCTCAATTACCCCGAGAGGAGCGGGAATAATCATCTGGCTGGGATTCCTGCTCTGGAGTCTTTACGCTGTGGAGGAGCTGCCCGTATTCCGCCCTCTGGCCATATCCGGGACGCTAGTATTTCTCAGCGGCTACTGGGACGATATAAAGACCCTTAGACCGGCGATTCGCCTTCTGTTTCAGACTACAGCCGCAACAATTTTTTTGATCTCTCTTGAAATACCCGCATACTGTTTCCCAATATTCCTTCTGTGGATTGTGGGCATGAGCAACGCGTTCAACCTCATCGACGGCGCCAACGGACTAAGCCTCTCGATGTGCATCACCGCTTCGCTTGCCCTGGCTCTATCTGGCTATTCCGACGTATTCCTTCCCCTGGCGGGGTTGGCGGCAGGGATCCTTCCCTGGAACTTCCCGAGGGCAAGGACCTTTATCGGCGACGGAGGCACAACCCTGATGGGCTTTCTCTACTCCGCCCTGTATGTATACTCGATAATGCCGTATATAGAGGGCTTTAACGTGTTCAACCTGACGCCCTCTCTGCTCCTTACAGGCGGGATTCCCGCAGCGGACACTCTCTTTGCTATAATGAGAAGGTTGGCTAGCGGAAAATCCCCATTTTTACCGGACAGGGGCCATATCCATCACCGCCTGATCGATGCGGGATGGGGTGCGGTATGGACGGTGGCCTTCTTAAGTGTCGTGCATCTGTTCCTTGTCGCGGCGGGAATACTTACCTCTGGGGTTTTCTTCGCGTAGTCGTCCCGTAGCCTTTTTTCGATAAGTAGTGAGGGGTCTCAAGGCAATGACAAATAGTAAAAAAATCGTCTGCGTAGTCGGAACCCGACCCGAGGGGATAAAAATGGCACCCCTGATACAGGCTCTTCGCAAGGAGGGCTTCGGAGTGACCGTACTCTCTACAGGGCAGCATCTTCATATGCTTAATCAATCACTTGAGTTTTTCGGCATCAGAGCGGACGTGAACCTATCGATAATGGAAGAGCGGCAGACGCTTGACGCGATCACCACAAAGGTGCTGAACGGGGTAGGGCTCTTTCTGGACAAGCACCCCCAGGATCTCATCCTGGTTCACGGGGACACATCCACAACCTTCGCCTCGGCCCTCGCCGCCTTTTATCGGGGGATCCCCATCGGTCACGTGGAGGCCGGGCTCAGAAGCGGGGACATATACAGCCCCTTTCCCGAGGAGGGCAACAGGGTTCTGACCGACCGTTTGGCCTCTCTCTGGTTCGCGCCGACGAAAAGGGCGGCGCAAAACCTCCGAAGAGAGGGGCTTCCTGTGTCCGACGAGACGCTGATAGTCACGGGCAATACAGTAATCGACGCCCTGAGGCAGGCCATGGAGAGGAATTACGATCCCTGCGAAGAGCTTCTTTCCCTCAAGGGGTTCGAGGGACCTCTTCTTCTTATGACCGCTCATCGCAGGGAGTCCTGGGGAGCACCGCTTGAGTCCATATGCGAGGCGATTCTCGACATACTAGACCGGAACTGCGACGTCAGGGTGTTGATACCTCTACATAAAAACCCGTCCGTACGCGAGGTGATCCACCGCCTCCTCGGTGACAGGGAGAGGGTACTACTGACCGAGCCGTTGGATTACCCCGGTTTTGTCTGGGCGATGAGGAGAAGCTCCCTGATACTGAGCGACAGCGGTGGCGTTCAGGAGGAATCTGCCGAGCTTAAGATACCGTTGCTCGTCATGAGGGACTCCTCCGAGAGGCCGGAGGCCCTGGAGGAAGGGACAGCTATCCTGGTCGGTACCGACAGGAGGACCATATCCGAAACAGCTATGCGAACCCTTACCGAAGGCTCCTTCAGGGATGAACTTTTAAACAGGGGCGAGAACCCCTTCGGAAGCGGCGATGCATCAGGAAAGATTATTGAGGCGATAAAACGCTTCTTTTCGAAAAGGACAGGGTGAGCAAGGTATCCTGTCGGTATTTCCTATTTATTTCTCAGGGGGAATATGAACGTGGAGTCAAAAATGAAGATTATCGGCGGAACCCCGCTGAAAGGTAGGATCTACGCACAGGGCGCAAAAAACGCTGCACTTCCGGTCATGGCGTCGGCCATACTCCTCAAGGGGCAGAAACTGACGCTCAACAGGGTCCCCAACCTGCTTGACGTGGTGACCATGGCCGACCTCATCAGAAGCCTTGGGGCTTCGGTCATGTTTAATGACCAGGTAATGGAGATATCCACCCCGTCGGAGATCTCGTGGGAGACCCCGCCCGATCTGGTTCGAAAGATGAGAGCGTCATCGCTCGTGCTGGGTCCTCTGCTCGCCCGATGCGGCAAGGCGATCATGCCGCTTCCCGGTGGCTGCTCGATAGGCAGCCGCCCCATTGATCTGCATCTGAAGGGGCTTACGCGGATGGGGGCCTCTATTGAACTCGTCCACGGAGCAGTTCACGCCGAGGCAAACGGACTGAAAGGGTGCCGGATATACCTCGACTTCCCATCGGTGGGCGCGACGGAGAACCTGATGATGGCGGCAGTATTCGCCAAGGGAGAGACAGTGCTCGAGAACACTGCACGAGAGCCTGAAATATTCAATCTGGTAGAGTCATTGCGCTCTATGGGTGCATTAATCGAAGCGGACGGCACCGGCGTCATCAAAATCCAGGGAGTTGACTCCCTCCAAAGCGCATCCGCCACCATCATCCCCGACAGGGTTGAGGCCTCAACCTATATACTGGCCGGGGCCGCCACGAACGGAGAGGTCACGGTGGCGGACATCATACCCAACCACATCGATTCCCTGCTGGCCAAGCTGGAGGAGGCGGGAGCGAACCTCACGGTCGGCGAGACCGAGGTCACTATACACCCGTCCGGAAGGCTGAAGGCCGTCTCCTTAAAGACTCTGCCGTATCCGGGTTTCCCTACCGACTTCCAGCCGCAGGTCATGGTGGCGCTTTGCCTCGCCGAGGGGACCAGCATCGTCCAGGAGAGCGTGTTCCAATCCCGTTTTCTTCATGTCAGCGAGCTGAACAAGATGGGGGCGAAGATTGACATCCAGAGCAACTCGGCGATCATCAACGGCGTCGAGTCCCTCGCTGGTGCTGACGTTGTCGCGACGGACCTGCGCGCCGGAGCCGCCCTTGTTCTGGCTGGGCTGGCGGCGCACGACGCTACCTGCGTTCATCGACTTGGACATATCTTCAGAGGTTACGAGCGCCTGGAAGAGAAGCTCAGAACCATCGGCGCGAACATCTCGATTCTGCCAGAGGCGGAGGAGTGCAAGGGCAGCTCTCTATCGCAGCCCTCGTGATGCCTGCCGGCATCAAAAACGAAAAATGGCCCTGAACGCTTCTCACCCCACCAGAGTGATTGCATTCGTCGGTCCTGCGGGAACGGGCAAAAGCCAGCGGGCGCAGATGGTGGCCATGGAGAACGAGGTCGATTATATAATCGACGACGGACTGGTTATCGCGAAGGGAAGGATCATGGCCGGGAAGAGCGCGAAGGCCGAGAAAAACCTTGTCAGGGCAATAAGAAGAGCTCTTTTCCAATTCCCGGACCACAGGAGGGCGGTACGGTCGTTTCTAGAGAAAAAAAGACCGAGAAAATTGATGATTATCGCCACCTCGATCTCCATGGCGGAGAAGATCACCAGAGCCCTTCGCCTCCCGCCTCCCGAGATGATCATAGACATCACTGAGGTGGCCTCGGCCGAGGATATTATCAAAGCGAGAAGAGAGCGCCATGAGAAGGGGCAGCATGTAATACCGGCCTCAAGGACCCAGATCAGAAGAAATTTCGCGGGAAAGCTTGTCGGGCATCTTAGAGGGCTCTTCAAAAACGTCGACAAAGAGGAAGGAGAGAGGACAATTGTACGCCCTCCCTTCAGCTTCTACGGAGAATTGACCATCGAGTCCTCTGCTGTTTTGGATCTTGTTCGCCAGGTTCTCTCCTCCAATCCACAGGTAACGGCGATTAAGGATATCAAGGTTCGCTACAAGGGCGAAGCAGTACTTATAGAGGTTTCGTTGCAGGTGATACCCGGGAAGATGGATTTTCATATGCTGGGGCTCGTAAACCAGAAGAAGGTCGCATCGGCGGTCAGCTATTTTACGGGGATGGATGTCGCAGGAGTCGACATCCGGATTGTGGAGGTAAAGCTACAATGAACAGCTTCGCGGGAGGAATAGACCAACAATCGGCGTGGCAGGAGCTTGAAAGGCGAGTGGAGACGTGTACCGCCTGCGAACTGTGCTCGACCAGAAAGAACACGGTCTTCGGGCAGGGCAACCGTTCCTCCCCTCTGGTATTCGTGGGGGAAGGACCCGGCGCCGATGAGGACAAACAGGGTCTTGCGTTCGTCGGGCGGGCGGGCAAGCTGCTTACAGGCATCTTTCAGGCTGCTGGGATAGAGAGGGAGAACGTCTTCATAACAAATATCGTGAAATGCCGCCCTCCTGAAAACAGAAACCCTCTGCCCGGAGAGATGATGGCGTGCAACCCCTTCCTTGAGGCTCAGCTCGCCCTGCTCAGGCCGCAGATAGTAGTCTGCCTGGGGAACGTAGCCGTCAAATGGCTGCTTAAAACTTCGGAGGGCATCTCATCACTAAGGGGACGTTGGTTTCCCTGGAGGGGGATACTTCTTTTCCCGATGTTTCACCCAAGTTACCTACTGCGCTACGATTCAAAAAAGAAGGGTAGCCCGAAGGACCTTACCTGGCAGGATATCACCGAGCTCAAGACAAGGCTTGACAGCCTGACCGCCGGAGAGAGGCATTCATGATGACAAAAAAAGAAACCACGCCGGAACATGTCGCGATTATCATGGACGGGAACGGCCGATGGGCAAAGAGAAGGCGACTTCCTCGCCTTCTCGGGCACAAGGCCGGAGTCAGGGCAATCGAGAGGACTGTCCGGGCAGCTGACGCTATTGGTATTAAATATGT
>JBAYOX010000048.1:0-10144 GCA_041678025.1 Aminobacteriaceae bacterium | reverse complement strand
GCCCAGCGCGAGATGGTCCTGATGATGAGCTACGAACTTCCGCTTGCGGTAGTCGTATCGACAATGGCCTGGCTCGCCCTGAGGACCGGTATGCCCGGCGACCCGTTCAACCTGGAGACCTTCGCGAGCATGTCGATCTGGGGTATGTCGGGAAGGATCGGCTTCATAGGGGTGTTCTGCCTATTCCTTTCCCTGATCCTTGTAGTCCCGGGGGAGACCGGCAAGGGGCCCATGGACATTCCGGAGGCTAAGACGGAGATACTGGACGGTCTGATCATCGAATACTCCGGCAGAAACCTGGCCCTGTTCAAGATCGTCTTCGCGCTGAGGGCGACCGCGCTCTCGGCCCTGATAACCGTGCTCTTCTTTCCCTGGTCGCTTGGCTCCTTCCTCAGGCTTGGGGGAGTGCTGCTGTTCGCCTTCGACTTCCTCTTTTTCTGGGTCAAGGTCTTCCTGGTCCAGGTGATAGTCGTCACGCTTATGAGGACGATGTTCGGCCGCTTCAAGATCTGGCAGGCGTCCGAGTTCTATCTCATCAAGGTAGCCGGACTGTCGATCGCGGGCATGATTCTCGCCTCGGTCGGCCTTATCGCCTAGGAAGGGGTGAAGCGCGGTGATCAACAGAATGATCGTTCAACTGATGCACCAGCTCTGGCAGAGGGTCTTCACGAACCTCTTCCCCGTGGCCAGGATGCCCGACTCCATGACCGAAGCTCTCAACGCGGCCGAGAAGGGGTGGATAGAGCTAAACCCTCCCGTCGGTGTCAACGAACACTTTCGTGGCAGGCTGAACTACGACAGGGAGGCCTGCATAGGCTGCAGGCTCTGCATCAGGGTTTGTCCAGCCAACGCGATCGAGTTCCTGCCGGAGGAGAAAAAGATACAGATCCACGTCGACAGGTGCTGTTTTTGCGCGCAGTGCGTCGAGATCTGCCCCGTCAAGTGCCTGGCATCCTCGGAGGATTACCTAATATCCTCATACGACCGGAAGGCGCAGATAGTCACGGATACCGGCAAGTCCGTCAAACGGGTTGCGGCGGAGGGAGCATAAAAAGCGCCTTCAGGCGTGCTGTCCCTCTGCAGTAAACACGAGTACAAAAAAGGCGGGCCTTCAAAGGGCCCGCCGCTGCTTTATACTGTTCCGTAGTGCTTCAGGCGGCTTAGCACCTCTTCGCGCCCTAGCTGTTCAGCGACCTCGAACACGCCGGGGCTTACCTTCATACCGGTGAGGCAGAGGCGCAACGGCATCGCAAGGTCCTTCATCTTGACGCCGTTGGCGGCACTCCACTCGCGGGAAAAATTCTCCATGTCACCGGCTCGCCACTCGGTGAGTGAGAGCAGCTCCGAGTTGAACCTTCTGAGCACGTCAATCTGATTCTCGTCCGCGTCGACTCTCTCGTACCTTTTCATGACGGGGTTGAAGTCCAGAAAGTAGTCGGAGTAGGCGGCGGCCTCCCTGGCAGTCTGGCCCCGTCCCCCCAGAAGGGTCAGAGAGCCGGCAAGGTACTCCCTTGTGTGAGAGTCCACCGGCAGTCCCATCTCCCTCCAGAAGGGCTCCACCATTGCCAGACGTTCGTAGGGGGGCAGCTCCTTCAGGTGCTCCTGGTTGATGTGATTGAGCTTGTCCATATCGAAGACCGACGGTTTTTTTATCACCCTTGACAGGTCGAACATCTCAGCGGCCTCGCTGCGGGAGAAGATCTCCCTGTCGTCCCCCGGCGACCAGCCGAGCAGCGCCAGGAAGTTGAAGACCGAGTCGGGCATGTATCCCATGTCCCGGTACTCGTAAATGCTGGTAGCCCCGTGCCTCTTCGACAGCTTCTTCTTGTCCTTGCCAAGTATCATCGGAAGATGGGCGAAGGTCGGCCTCTCCCATCCGAGGGCGTCGTACAGTATCAGCTGCTTGGGGGTGTTCGATATGTGGTCCTCCCCCCGTATGACGTGAGATACTCGCATGAAGTGGTCGTCGACAACGACTGCGTAGTTGTAGGTCGGCATGCCGTCGCTTTTTATCATCACGGTGTCCTTCAGCGTGTCGCTCTGCATCTCTATACGTCCGTACACAGCGTCGTCGAATGCGAGTGCGACGCCCTGGGGCATCCTGAATATTACGGCGTCCCCCTCCCTGTAAGCCTTCCCTTCGTCCAGGAGTCTGTCGGCAGCCTCCCGGTAGAATGGAAGCCGCTCCGACTGTCTGTACGGTCCGTACGGGCCTCCCACGTCCGGCCCCTCGTCCCAGTCCAGCCCGAGCCAGCGCATGCCAGACATTATGGTCTCTTCGTACTCTTGGGTTGAGCGCTCTCTGTCAGTGTCCTCGATGCGCAGGATGAACTCCCCGCCCATGTGGCGGGCCCAAAGCCAGTTGAACAAGGCCGTGTGGCCGCCCCCGATGTGAAGCGCTCCCGTCGGGCTCGGAGCAAAGCGAACCCGTACCGTCTCCTTCATTTGCGTTCCTCCTCGGCGCTTTGTCTTATCGTGCGTCGTTGGTGCGCAAAACCGCACAATAGGCTATTATAACCTTGAAAGGACACTTTTGTTGTAAACATCGCTGAGTGAGAGGTGTGAGTGAGCTGAAAAAGAGAAAAATACTCCTCGTCGACGGTCACGGCCTGGCATTCAGGGCTTTTTACGCCATACGCGAGTTGAATGCCCCCGACGGCACGCCCACAAACGCGATAGTGGGCTTCTTCAACATGTTCCAGAAGATAAAGGACGAATGGGGACCAGACCTCTACGGAGTCATATTCGACGCACCTGGTCCGACCTTCAGGCACGAGGCGTACGAGGAATACAAGGCGAGCAGAAAACCCACCCCTCCTGAGTTCAAGGCGCAGCTTCCCCATATTCTGGAGTTGCTAGACGTCATGGGGGTCCCGGTGATCATGAGAGAGGGTGTCGAGGCGGACGATGTGATAGCGTCGTCAGCCTGCGCCGCCGCCGAGCAGGGAATGGAGACGCTGGTGCTGTCATCCGACAAGGACATACTCCAGATACTGGACAGGGACGTCCAGGTGCTCAGGCCGGTGAAGGGGATAAGCAGCTTCACCACCATGGACGGGGGATCCTTTGCACAGGAGTACGGTTTCCCCCCCTCCTCGATGCCCGACTATCTGGCTCTGCTGGGCGACGCCGTCGACAACGTCCCGGGCGTTCCCGGGGTAGGGGAGAAGACGGCGAAGAGGCTGCTCGCCGACTACGGTACCCTTGAGGGTATCTATGACAATATCGGCGAGCTGAAAGGGGCGCTGAAGGCAAGGCTGCTGGATAACAGCGCCCTGGCGTTCAGTAGCCGCGAGCTGACGAGGCTGCTCTGCGACACGGAGGAGGACCTAGCAGTATTCGAACCCCGACCAGTCCAGATGGAGAGGTTTCTTGAAAAATGCCGCTCGCTCGGCCTGAAGAGCCTGGCGTCCAAGTACAGTGGTAGGGAGAGTCATAGGCCTGAAGATGAGCTTAGGGCGTCGGTCGCGCCTGGCGGAGAGTCCTTCGGAGGGGTGGTTATCATGCCCGTCATCGAGGGAAGGTACCCACTTCATCTGACGCCCCAAGGGATTCTTCTCCGTGAGAAGGGCGGGGAGGAGGTCAGGAGCGTCGCATCCGGTGACTACGACTCGCTCTTTGCGCGCCTTTCCGAGACCAGGGACCCCGTGTTGATGCCCGACTTCAAGGAGGCCGCGGCCTGCTTCGGTCCTAGCTTCATCCCACTGGAGCTCGTACGGGACTTCAAGACGGCTCACTACCTACTTCACCCGGATGCTTCGCTTCACACACCGGAGGCGGTGATCGACGGCTACGCCACCAACCTACCCGCTGAGGAGAGGATGGGCCTTCTCGCCGGGGAGTACGGCAGGATGAGCGAACGAATCGAAGACTATCCACAGCTTGGCAAGTTGATGCTTGAGCTTGACATTCCGCTTGTCCCCGTGCTGGTCGAAATGGAGCGATACGGGATAAGCTGCTCCTCGGAGATTCTTCGCACTCTCGAAACTGACCTCTCCGGGCGTATAAGCGGAATTGAGGAGGAGATCGCGTCAAAGGCGGGGGAGAGGATAAACCTTAACTCCCCTAAACAGGTCGCGCAGCTGCTCTTTGAAAAGCTAGGGCTCCCACCTGCCAAGAAGACCAAGACGGGGTATTCCACGGACATCTCCGTGCTTGAGGGGCTGTCCGCGCTTGGCCCTCCCTTCGATGAGACGCCAAAACTTCTGATAGAACATCGCGAGCTGGCCAAGATGCTCTCAGGCTTTGTCCAGCCGCTGGCGAGGGCGGCCGAGTCGGAGGATGGGGTCATACACGGCGTCTTCGAGCCTGTGGTGACAGGGACGGGGAGGCTGAGTAGCAGGGACCCTAACCTGCAAAACCTGCCCACCTTCGGCGAGTGGGCCAGGCGCGTCAAAGAGAGCCTGACGCCTCACGGGGAGGGGCGCATGTTCGTCGCTGCGGACTACTCGCAGATAGAGCTTCGCATCCTCGCCCACCTGAGCGGCGACAGACGCCTGCTGGATGCCTTCGCATCCGGCAGGGACATCCACACCGAGACAGCCTCCTGGGTCTTCTCCACCGAACCGGCCCTGGTCACGCCGGAGCTCAGACGCGTCGCCAAGATGATAAACTTCGGTCTGCTGTATGGCATGAGCTCTTTTGGCCTGGCTCAGCGCCTGTCGATAGGGCGTCAGGAGGCTTCCTCGATAATCGGGCGCTACTTCGGAGCTCTTCCAGGTGTAAAGGAATATCTCGAAGCTGGTTTCAACGAGGCTAAAGAGCGAGGATACACGAGAACCATCGCTGGCCGCATACGACCGCTTGACGAGGTCTCCACCGGTCCGCGCGACAGAGACGCGTTACGCAGGGTCGCGGTTAATACGCCGATTCAGGGTAGCGCCGCCGATATAGCAAGAAGGGCTATGATCGACTTCTCACGGCGTTTTTCGGGCGAAAGCAGCGTGCGATTGGTGCTGCAGGTGCATGACTCCCTCGTCTGCGAGTGTCCGATCGATATAGCCTCCGAGGTTGAGGCCGATCTGGTGAGGATAATGGAGGCTGCAGCGACCCTCTCGATTCCGCTTAAAGCAGAGGCAAAAAGAGGGTTGAATCTGTCCGAGGTGTAACAATGAATAGTCCCTTCTGTGGTAAAATCCTCCATTGGAGTTCGGATTTCAAAAGAGAGGAAGATGTAGCTTGTTGATGAGGACCCTTAGGTCTAAGATGCGCTGGATAATGATCGCCATTGCCGTCCTGTTCGTGATCTCGATATTCGGGATGTACGGTTTTGAGGGGGCAAGAAAGAGGCGCTCTCCCGACCATGGAGAGGGCGGAGGGGACTACGTGGTGGTGGAGATCGACGGTAAGCCGCTTATGCGTTCGGCCCTCGACCAAAGCGTCAGGAACATGGTCAGCAGGATGGACGTGCGGGATATAAAGCCGGAGGACATCCCCAGACTGTACCAGGCTACCCTGGACAGCATCGTTACGAACCAGCGCCTGGCATCGGAGGCGGGCGGCTCCGGACTTGACGCGTCTGACGCGGAGATCGACCATGCCGTTCAGGAGGTCAGCGAACAGTTCCCGACAAAAGAGGCCTTCATGCAGTATCTGGACCAGAGTGGGGTTAAGATGGCCGAGTTCAGGGAGAGCATCGCCGAGCAGATAGTCCAGGGCAAGGTGGTGGAGCGCGCCTCCGAGGGCATAGAGGCCACGGACGAGGAGGCGCTCGACTTCTACGAGAAGACCAAGGGGCTCTTCTTCCATTCTCCCGCCGGGTTCAAAGTGGATTATGCAAGGTTCAGCGACGAGAAGACCGCTGTCAGGGTCGTCGAGGAATTGAAGCTGGGCGACGAATTGAAAGAATCCATGGAATCAGTAGCTTCGAGTGATGTGATCTCAAGCACGGTGGATTCAGGACCGGTCTTCATGTCCGAGCACTCGTTCAAAGATGAGCTGGCCTCATTTGCGACCCTCGACACAGGAGCGGTGGGCGGTCCTGTTCTCATCGCCAGCGATGACTACTTCGTGGGAGTCAAGCGCGAAATAGTGCCAGAATCAACTGTACCATTTGATGAGGTCAGCGGGGACGTGAAGTCGATAATAGTGGAGGAGAAGCGCAGAGAGGCTCTTGAATCCTTCTTCAGGGATATGCGAGGGAGGGCGAATGTAGTTGTACACGACCCTGAGCTCTTCCACGTGCCCGAAGTTCCCGCCGAGGTCGAAGAAGCGGCGGAAGTTGGCGAGTCCTCCGATATCGAGCCCTCTGTTACACCAGAGGAAGTTGCGGGGGCGAACCCCGTTGCCCCGGAGGGGGGAAAAGAGGAGGAGTAATTGTGATCTTTTCTCGCCTGCCTATTGACAGGCATACTCCCCTTTTATAGAATAGAGCGCGCTGTCTTTGGTGGGTTGGCCGAGTAGGTCGAAGGCGCTCGCCTGCTAAGCGAGTAGGGGGGCCCAAACCTCCCTCGAGGGTTCGAATCCCTCACCCACCGCCATCATGGAATGCCTTCGCCAGCAGTGTAAAGGCGCTGGGAGATGGTGACAGCACAGGTTACAACGCGCGCCGGTAGCTCAGATGGATAGAGCGGCGGTCTACGGAACCGCAGGTCACGAGTTCGAATCTTGTCCGGCGCGCCATACTACTAAGAGCATTTCAATCGGAATCCGCTGGATTCCGATTTTTTTCGGTACCTTTTGATAAGGATCCTGGTCCTCTGGAAATAAAATACCCGGGTTTAACCCACGCTTACGACCCTCTATGATAACCCCAAGGAGTAGATAGTTTGAGAAGAATGCCACCAGACATTATAAATCGGCGGTCCCCAACTTTTACCTCTGAGAGCCCGCCAGCTCGCCCGCGTTCTATGTCCTCGATTGCCGGAGACCGCGAGTCCGCCCGTTCAAGGTGTTTTACCTCCATTCTGGTTCTGCTTGTCCTGCTTGCGCTATTTTTCACTGCTCAGGGTGCGGAATCAGCGGCCACTATTCGCAGGGACGAGTATATCTCGCTCCTCTTCAACGCCCGCGGCTTTCCTCTTCCCTCCGGAGAGAAGTCGAGCGTAAATGCGGCCTTGGATTATAATCTGGTCCCCGTATCCGATGGAAAGTATTCAGAGCCGATATCCCGTCTCGAGGCCGTAGTCTACGCTGTTCACTCTCTCGGGATGCTTTTCGAACCGCGAGCCCTCTCCGGCTGTCCTCTTCCATTCAACGACATCGGCTCTCTTCGCCCGGAGGAGAGAGGCGCTCTGGCGGCAGCCTTGAACATGAGGCCTGCCCTGTTGAAAAAAACAGGCTCGAGCTTTGAGCCGACACGAAAAATCTCCCTTGCCGAGGCGAAGGAGATGGCGAATAATGTAAGGCAGGCTACGAAGGGATTTGTCCTCTCGGTCGACCTCTCTCCGTACAGAGGGATGACCGTCCGGGTTCGGCGCGAGGGAGTCTGCACGCTGCTGCCGAAGTGGAGAGCCGTGGTCAACGGCTTCGATACCAAGGAGGAGGCTGACTCTTTCAGAGCACTTCTGGCAAGCTCGGGAGTCGAGGCTACTGTGGACAGTTACAACTACGACTGGCGTGTGCGCTCCCCTCTTTTTGAGAAGTACGGGGGGATTCGCACTTTCCTGGCGGCCGCAAGCTATCATGGCAGGGAGGGCGTAGTCTTCTCAAGCCTTCCAAGCTGGGAGAAGGGCGACGCGCCGCGCTTCTGGACGATGATTATCTTCGACCCCGGACTGTACGAGATTCGCCCGATACTCCCGGCGGAAGGCTTGCAGGCTCTGGTCCCGTTGAGCTCGATGTTCCGCGACGGAGCTGTGGCCGCGGTCAACGGCGGCTTCTTCTCGACATCGGGAAAGGGCAGAGGAAGCCCGATCGGAGCTCTGATGATAGACGGCACCCTCGCATCTGCGCCAATTGCAGGCAGGACATGCATGGGCTGGAACGACGAGAACAGGGCCGTCTTCGGCGAGCTCTCATGGAGCGGCAGGGTGTATCTGAGCGGCGGTTACATGGATCTCAACGCGATCAACCGCCAGTTGAAGGGTGACGGGGTGGCCCTCTTCTCCTCCCACTTCGGGCAGAACACTCCACCCACCGGGCTCAGGGTGGGGGAGGCGGTGCTGGAGAGGGAGAGGGTGCGCGAGATACGAACAGGGGGCGGAAACCCGATTCCCGAGGGGGGAAGCGTTCTGGCAGTCTACGGCCCGGCGGCGCGTTTCATCGAGGCTCTGGGGCCTGATGACACTATCTGGATGACTAATAATCTGAACGAGAGCGACCCGTCGTGGCAGGGAATGTCGCAGATCGTCCAGGGGGGGCCGTTCCTGCTCAGCAACGGAGAGATCCTGTCCGGCAGGGAGAAGCTGAACGAATCCTTCACCGACCGACGCCATCCGCGAACTGCCGTGGGCCTGACTAGGGACGGGAGATGGTTCTTCTTCGTCGGTGATGGAAGGAATGCGCTGCACAGCGTGGGCTATACACTTGACGAGCTTTCCCGGGTGCTGAAGGAGGCGGGGGCACTGTATGCCTTGAACCTCGACGGCGGTGGTTCTTCCGAGATAATGACGGAGAAGGGGCTTTGGAATGTGCTTTCCGACGGCCTTGAACGCCCGGTCAGCTACGGGCTCGGTGCATACAAGAGGGAGGCGGTTGTGCAGGGACAGTAAGCAGGCTTGGCTCGCGCTTTTTTCGAGTTATTGTGGTAGACTAATCGTTGCAGGAAAGACGAATGATCAGGAAGGAGTTGTGCAATTCAGCATGAGAATCAATGCGCGTACGGTCGGGATTTCGGTGATGGTTTTTCTCTTTGCGCTTCTATTTACGGGGTCGGTCGCTTCCGCTGATATCCAGCCAGTGAACTTCGGGCAGGATCACATCAAGATGCAGTGGTACCTTGTCAACTATGGTTCGGATAACGGGACTCTATTCGCGAACGCAAGGAAGTACTACACCAACACGACAGTCAAGGCCGAGACAATTCAGCTTATCGTCGAGAAGTTCGGTACGGACCAGGAGGTAGCCGACGGGCTCTATTTCACGGAGTACGGTTATGTCTACTCCAACGACGGCAAGTCGTTCGCGGTGACGTACATCAACCACTATGACATGCTCGGAGGCGTGATTAGGGCGACGGAGTACGACGAGTACTCAAGAGAGTTCATCGGAATGTCCAAGGAGATGATCCCGTTCAAGGCGTACCAGTACGCATCGGGAAAGGCCCCCGCAGGCAAGAAATAATCGCTTTAGTCTCTAGCGCGCAACGGGGCCTGGTACAATTCGGGCCCCGATCTATATAACATACAGAGGAGGTTTTTGAGATGCCTATTGTCAACGTAAAGCTGTTTGAGGGCAGGACGACCGACGAGAAGAGGAAGCTTGTCTCGGAGGTCACAAAGACCATTTGTGGCACACTTTCAGTTCCTCCCGAGAGCGTCAGGATCATTATCGAGGATATGCCGCGCGAGAACTTCTCTGTGGCTGGCGTACTGGCTGTCGACAAGAAATAGGAACGCGTCCTCTCTTGAAAAAGCTCTGGCCGACGCTGAAGAAGGCGTGGGAGTTTATTATCCTGTTTCACCGGGGCGCATTTGTGGACAAGCGTATGGCGGTTGTCCGCAAGGAGGCCTTCGACATCAACGACAATTTGATGCTGCTCCTGTTCGGCGACTTCCTGGGAATACCCAACCCAATGTCGTACTATATGCTTGAGCTGCTCCCTTATGTGGCCGACGACATGGAGTCATGGGAGCGCCGCATTCAAAACAGAAAGTTCATCATCGCCGAGAAGGCGGCGCAGTACGATTTCGACTGAGGAGACATTTTAATGAGGCGTTTTTCGTTTTTCGGCGGCAAGGGAGGTACTGGAAAGACCTCCTGTGCCGCCGCGTACGCGCTCTCCCTTTCACGGAGAGGAGTCAGGACGCTGGTCGTATCCACGGATCCGGCGCACTCGCTGTCGGACGCCTTCGGAAAGCAGATTGGCTGCGAGGCCGTCCGCCTTTCCGATAGCCTCCATGGGCTTGAGATCGACGCTGCGGTGGAGGCGAAGAAGTACATGGAGCTCATCCAGAAAAAAACGCTGGATCTGGTCAGCGCGGCCATTGTGGATGAGATCAAAAGGCAGATTGAAATCGCTTACATGTCCCCCGGGGCGGAGGAG
>JBAYOX010000047.1:0-10341 GCA_041678025.1 Aminobacteriaceae bacterium | reverse complement strand
TCGTCCGCGACACCGATCTGTGCCTCCCCCTGTTCGGATTTGAGCACGAATACCTGACGGAGCGTGGCGTGAAGTCCGCATGGCTCGGGCATCCCATGGCGGGCGAGTTCCCCGAGCGACCGTCGCCCCCTTCGGGCGGGAGGGTCGCTCTGCTTCCCGGCAGCCGCAGATCCGAGATAACCCGCCTGCTGCCGCCCCTGATCGACTGCGCCCGGATGCTTCTGGCAGAGGGTCTGACCCCGGTCTTCTCCATAGCGCCAGGCATCGCGGAGGATATGAGGGATTGGATGAGGTCGGAGCTTCGCGGCTACGAGGTCTTCGAGGGAGATGGAAGGGAGCTACTGGAATCATGCGCTGCTGCGGCCGGGGCTAGCGGCACGGCGGCGGTGGAGGCGATGATGCTTGACCGCTTCATGGCCGTGATGTACAGAGTCGGCCTTCTGTCGCGGCTTGTCTGGACGGTGCTGGGGGGGACCAGGAGGGTATCCCTCCCCAACATCCTGTCCGAAAAGGATATCTACCCCGAGCTTCTTCAGGGGGAGGCGACGGGGGAGAATGCGTTCAGGGAGATAATCGGCTACATGAACGACTCCTCCCGGCGAAAGACAGTTCACGAGGGCCTTGCTGCCGCACGCGGGATGATGGGGCGGCCCGGAGCGGCGGACTTCTGGGCCCGTGCCATCATGTCGCTTCTTGAACCGGAGGGGAGAGCCGCCAGTTGACACACGGAGTTGGCAGAAGGGCCGTGCTGCTGACCAACGGTCCGGGAGAGCTGTGGGGTTGGGTGCGCCCGATGGCCGCCGAGTTGACGGGGCGCGGATGGGAGGTCGCCCTTCGCATACTCCCATGCCAGTTCGCCTCGGGAGCGGAGGGGCGGGTGGCGTCATCCCTTGGCTTGGCAGAAGTCTCGGGGGCAGAGTCAGCCCTTTCGACCGCGCGGGCAATGATCAGGCCCGGTCTCCCGCGCCCGGACGCGGTGATACAGCTTGGTGGCGACCTGATGTGGGGAAGGATGCTGGCCTGGTCGTGTCGCGTGCCGCTCTTCTGTTACTCCTACGGGGGTAAAAGGGGGATGGACAGGTGTGCGGCCGTGTACACCGCGTTCCCCGCGATGGTTGCGTCGATAGAACGGACCGGTGCGACGCCCGTCGTGGTCGGCGACCTGACCGCCGAACTTGCCGCGCCGCCCTCGAGGCCGCCGGTGACGGGCGGTCCGAAGGTCGCCTTCTTTCCCGGAAGCAGGAGGGGGATCCGCGAGTACGCCATCCCGTTGATCGAGAGTACCGTTGCGGTCCTGCAGGAGCTCTTCCCGTCTCTTGAGGCTCGCCTCGTCCTATCGCCCTTCTCCGAGGGCGAGGATATGGGCGAGCTGCGAGCGTCAGGGCTGTCCCATGTGAGCGGGGGAAGGGCGGAGTCGCTTGATGGATTGGACTTCGCCGTTACCCAGCCCGGTACCAACACGCTGGAGCTGATGCACAGGTCGGTGCCATTTCTAGTCGCCATACCCTTCTCATCACTGCGTCACGTGCCACTGCCCGGAGTGGCGGGGTTGGCAGCGCGCCTGCCTCTTGTCGGGCCCCTCCTGAGGGAGGCGGCGCTGAAGGCGAAGGGGCGCAGAATTGGCTTCACCGCATGGCCGAATCGTCTTGCCGGGCGGGCGGTCGTGGAGGAGATCGCGGGAGAGATAACTCCCGAGGACATCGCCCTGAGGGTGGCCGAGCACCTTGGGGACGAGGCGCGCCTGGCGGGTATCAGAGAGGCCCTGGCGCAGATATCTGCCTCTGCACCGGCCGGGGCGGCGGCCCGGATCGCCGATCACATAGAGGGGGTTCTTTCTACATGACGGACACGGAAAACTCAACAAAGAGGCCCCTGTACCTCCGCCTGCTTGCCTGCGCGCGTCCGTACCTCAGCAGACTTGTCGCGGCTCTCTTCTGCATGTTCATCGCCTCGGCGTGCAACATAGTACCGCCGTGGCTGCTGAAGAACGTAGTGGACGACGTGCTCATCGCGAAGGATCTCGCCATGCTGAACACCCTTCCCTTCCTGCTGATAGCTCTCTTCGCAGGCAAGGGGCTGGCCTCATACGGGCACCAGTACCTTATGAACTGGACGGGGCAGAGGGTCGTCATGGATCTGCGCCTCCGCCTGTACGACCACCTTCAGCACATGTCGCTGAAGTACCTGTACGGAAAGCGCCTCGGTGAGCTGATGTCGCGCATAACAAACGACGTGTCCATACTCCAGAACCTTGTTACGTCGGTGCTGGTCAACCTTGTGGTGCAGGCGGTCACCTTCGTCGGCATGGTGGCCTTCCTGCTCTATATCAACTGGAGGCTGTCGCTGGTGGCGTTCGCGGTCTTACCGCTCACAGTGGTGATACTCGACCGTGCGGGCAAGAGGTTGCGTAAGGTCGGACACGCTATTCAGAGCGAACTGGCTTCACTCTCTGCGGTCGTGCAGGAGGCCTTCGGCGCAATCCGCATCGTGCGCTCCTTCGCCACAGAGGACCTAGAGCTGGCGCGCTTCGAGAGAAGCAACCGCGACAACTTTCGCGCGGTGATGCACGGGGTGCAGGTGCAGTCCGCCCTGGCGGGGATAATCGAGGTCGTGCTGATAGCGGCTCTTGCACTGATCCTATGGCTCGGTGGCAGGAAGGTCGTCGGGGGGGAGCTGACACCGGGCGAGCTGATAGCCTTCCTCGGCTATCTGGGCTTTATGGTCCAGCCGATAAGGGTTCTGACATCGGTCACAGGCTCGCTTCAGATGGGGCTTGCCGCCGCGGATAGGATCTTCGCCATGCTCGATACGCCGGTGGACATCGCATCCCCCGCGAATCCGGCGAGGCCCGGTCCTGTGAAGGGCAGGGTGACATTCAGTAGCGTTTCCTTCTCCTACGTCGCGGGGCGCGAGGCCCTGAGCGGGATAGAGCTTGACGTGCTACCAGGCGAGAGATTGGCGGTGGTGGGGCCGACCGGCTCCGGCAAGTCGACTCTTGCGGATCTGATACCCCGTTTCTACGATCCGGACTCGGGCTCGGTGCTGATCGACGGGTACGACGTGCGCACCCTCGACCTCACGGAGCTGCGCAGGCAGATTGGCATAGTACACCAGGACTCGATACTGCTTAAGGGCACGGTCGGCTTCAACATCTCCTACGGCCTGCCTGGCCTCTCATGCGAGGAGATCGCAAGGGCGGCGGACATAGCCGGGATACGCCTCTTCATCGAGTCCCTGCCGCTAGGGTACGACACAGAGGTCGGAGAGAGAGGGGTGACCCTCAGCGGTGGCCAGAGACAGAGGATCGCCATAGCCAGGGCCGTGGTGAGGAACCCGCGTATACTTATACTCGACGAGGCCACGTCGTCTCTTGACTCCGAGGTAGAGCGCCAGGTTCAGGATGCGATGAACAAGGCCATGACAGGGCGCACGTCCTTCGTGATAGCCCACAGGCTTTCAACCGTCAGGGGGGCGGACAGGATAGTCGTCCTTGACGGCGGCAGGATAGTCGAGCAGGGGAGGCACGAGGAGCTGTTGACCCTCGGCGGACTGTACAACAAGCTGTATGCATACGGAGAGGAGTCCCGCTCATGAGTGCGCAGAGGAAAGGGGACGTCACTCGGACGCGGACACCAAGGCTCGGAAGGCTGCGCACTCCTATCCGTTCCGCGCTTGGCAGCTACCTGTCGTTCGCGCGTGGCGAGACGAGGCTCTCCCTGTGGGGGCTGGCCTACCCCTTCGGGCTAATAGCCAGGTTGGTGGTGGCCATCAGGAACTTCGCCTTCGACCACGGGCTGGCCCGGTCGGAGGAGCCACTGATCCCGGTGATCAGTGTCGGCAACATAACCCTCGGGGGGACGAACAAGACGCCGTTCGTCGAGATGCTCTGCCGCATCCTGCAGTCGGCGGGGGTATCGCCGGGCATCATCAGCCGGGGGTACGGCGGGCGGACGGTCGACCCGGTGGTCGTCACGGTGGATGCTATCGAAAGGGAGGGGCTGGACTGTCTACGCGACCTCGTCGGAGACGAACCGCTGTTGCTGGCCTCGCGGCTTCCCGGGGTGCCGGTGGCCGTGTCGAAGGATCGTCTTAGGGACGTGGACGTCCTGTCGGAGAGGGAGGTTCAGCTGATAGTGGCTGACGACGCCTTCCAGCACAGGCGCATGGGGCGCGACGTCGATATCGTCCTGGTGGACGCCTGCTGCCCCTTCGGCAACGGATGGTTGGTCCCGGCCGGGATACTGAGGGAGTCCCCCGAAGTGCTGTCCAGGGCGTCGGCTGTGGTGATCACCAAGTCCGAGCAGGTGACGCCGGAGAGCCTCGCCGGGCTCGTGGCCGAGCTGTCGCGCTACGTGCCGGAGGAGAGGCTCTTCTTCTCTCGCATCTCCCTTCACGAATGGCGGCTGTGGAACGGAGGCTGGAGAGGTATAGCGGACGGCCCCCCCGACTCCGCGCTCGTCTTCTCTGCCATAGGAAGCCCGGAGAGTTTCCGCAGGTCGCTCGAGTTCGAGGGGGTCGGGATAGTCAGAGAGCACCGTTTCAAGGACCACTACCGATACCGGGTGGAGGACATGAGGGCGCTTGAGGCCTCCATGAGCGAGTGCGGTGCCTCCTGCATGGTCTGCACCGAGAAGGACGTCTACAACATGCCGCACGACTGGAGGGCCTCGCGCGACATCATCGTCCCCTTCATATCGACCGTGCTGGACGACGAGGAGCGATTCAGGGCGTGCCTGCTGGACTCGCTGCGCCCGAGGATGGTCGTGGCGTCCAACGGCTATGGGGAGGACTCGATGGGCGTTCTGCTGGCGAAAAAATTATCCGAGCGCTTCCCCTCGGCCCTCGTCTCAGCCTTTCCGATTGTGGGCAGAGGGGAGCACTACTCCAGGGAGGGGATACCGATCGACTCGACCCCGTCGGACTCCCCTAGCGACGGAGTGATCAAGTACCGGCTGATAGACCTGTGGATGGACCTGCGGGCGGGGCTGCTCCGTTCGATAGCCATGCAGATGCGCTCCTGGAGGGCTCTTCGCGGGCGCATAAGGACGCCCCTGTGCGTGGGCGACGTCTACCTGCTGCTGCACGCGCTGTGGGGGCAGGGGCAGCTCCCAGTGCTGGTGGCGACGGCGAAGACGGTCTACCTGAGCGGACACTGGAGGCTTGAGAGGTTCATCCTGAAGCACAGAAGCCGAATGGCCTGGACCCGCGACCGCGACACAGCCGAGGAGCTGCGCAGGTCGGGGGCGAGGGCGAGCTTCGACGGAAACCCTATAATGGACATAACGTGTGATAATAATATCGAGCCGGTGTCGTGGGGGGAAGACGATCTGCCGCGCGTGCTTCTCCTTCCGGGCAGCAGGCGCAGGGCCTACGATGATCTCTATCTGCTCCTGCGGGCGGTTGAGCGAGTGCAGGAGACCCTGGCCTCGACCGGGGGGGCGTCGTACATGATGGTGGTCGCTCCGACACTTGACACGGAAAAGCTGCTGCAGGCGTGCGAGAGGATCCGCTCACCAGACGGAACCGGCTGGACTCCCGTGCATGGCGGCTCATCGGGCGGCCTGCGGGTGCGCAAGGGGGAGTGCGAGATTCGCTTTTTCTTTGGGCCTCTCCCTGCCGTGGCCGAGAGGGCTCATGTCCTGATAGGCCTGGGCGGCACGGCAAATCAGGTCTGCGCCGGGATGGGAGTCCCGGTGGTGTCCATAGAGGAGAAGGGCAAGTTCGTGCAGAAGAAGCTGCTTGGCGACTCGGAGATCCTCGTTCCGCAGGATCCTCGGGCCCTCGCCGACGCGGCCGTCGAGATAATCAGGGACGACGAGCTGCGAAGGAGAATGTCGGAGGAGGGAATCTCGCGCCTGGGCGGCCCCGGTGCGCTGGACAGAGTGGTCGATTACGCGGCCTCGCGCATGGGATGGGCCCTGAGAGTGCGCCTGTACGATCTGTTGGCGAGCCGTTGGGGAGTGGAGCAAAGGCCTCCCCTGGCAGAGCCGGGTGGGGCGTCCGAGGCTTCACCCGCTGAGACTATTTATGACTCTACAGTCAGGAGATGATGCGTCGTGCTGTCGTCGTGCGCACCGGAGGCCGTCCGGATAAGGGATGACTCCCCCGAGTGCGGTTGGGACTTTTCAATAGGTAAGGGCGGGCTGGCCCTTATAGCAGGTCCTTGCTCGCTTGAGACACCGGAGCTGGGGCTGGAGATAGCCGAGACCGTCCGGGATATATGCAGGGAGCTCGGGATAGGCTACATATTCAAGGCGTCGTTCGACAAGGCCAACCGCACATCCATCGCGGGCTTTCGCGGGCCGGGGCTTGAGGAGGGGCTTGAGCAGCTCGCCCTGATACGGCGTAGCGTCTCCGTCCCCGTCCTCACGGACATTCACGAGTCGTGGCAGGCGGAGCCGACTGCACGGGTGGTCGACGTGCTGCAGATTCCCGCCTTTCTATGCCGCCAGACCGACCTGCTGCTGGCTGCGTCCGCCACTGGAAAGCCCATAAACGTCAAGAAGGCGCAGTTCCTGTCTCCCGGCGACATGAGGCACGTGGTGGATAAGTGCCGCTCCGGCGGGGCCTCCGGCCTGATGCTCTGCGAGCGTGGCACGTTCATGGGGTACGGGCGGCTGGTCGTCGACATGACCTCCCTGCCGATAATGCGCTCTCTCGGCTGCCCGGTGGTCTTCGACGCCACCCACAGCGTGCAGGCACCAGGCGCGGCAGGCGGCTCTTCGGGAGGCGACAGGCGTTTCGTCCTGCCCCTGGCACGGAGCGCGGTGGCATCCGGCGTTGACGCACTCTTTCTTGAGACTCACCCAACGCCTGAGAGGGCGCTGAGCGACGGGCCGAACCTCGTCCCGCTGCACAGGATGCGCTTCCTGCTGGAGCAGCTTGTAGAGCTGCACAACTTCGTGACCTCCTCCTTCGGCCCCTCCTCGCTTGACTGGGTCGAGCCGGGCGGGGAGAGGGGGCGATGAGCATGCTCAGCCTTCCCTGGGAGAGAGAGGGGAAAAACCTCTCTGACAGGGAGCTGCTGGATGCAGGAAGGTCCATACTGGCCGCGGAGGCCGCCGAGATCGACAGGGCGGCCAAGCGCACAGGCCCAGAGCTGGCCGCGGCTGCCCGGATAATCTTCTCCTGCACGGGAAGGCTGGTGACGGTCGGCATGGGCAAGTCGGGAATAATCGCCCGGAAGATCGCCGCCACTCTGGCCTCGCTGGGTACGCCCTCCTTCTTTCTTCACGCCGCGGAGGGGGCGCACGGCGACCTGGGCATGGTCACTCGCGAGGACGCGGCTCTCTTCATCAGCAACAGCGGCGCTACCGCGGAGGTCGTGTCGCTGCTGCCCCACTTCAAACGGCTGGGCGCGCCGATAGTCGCCATCACCGGCGGGCTAAGCTCCCCTCTGGCGAAGAACGCCGACGTGCTGCTCGACTCGTCCGTGCGCTCCGAGGCGGGTTGCGGCTCGTGCGCGCCGAACGGCGAGGGGGGCGACGGAGCTCTGAACCTGGCGCCACTGTGCAGCACCACTCTTCAGCTCGCCATCGGCGACGCGCTGGCAGGGATGGTCACCCTGTTGCGCGGTCTGAGAGCCGAGGACTTCGCCCTCTTTCACCCGGGGGGTGCCCTGGGGCGCAGGCTGCTGACCAGGGTGAGCGACGTCATGGGCGCGGGCGACAGGCTTCCGGTGGTGAGAGAGGACGTTTCGGTAAGCGACGCCCTGTTTGAGATGACCAGCAAGGGGTATGGAGCGACGGTTATCGTCGACGAGGTGGGGCGCATCGCCGGCATCTTCACCGACGGTGACCTGAGGCGGCTGATAGGCGCTAGCGGTGTTGAGTGCATGTCGCTTCCTGTGGGTGCGGTCATGACGAAGAACCCCTCGATCATACGTCCCGACCGGCTCGCGGTCGAGGCGGTGCGCGTGATGGAGCAGAGGGAGATCTCGGCGATAATAGTTGCAGAGGACGACCGCCCCGTGGGCATGGTGCACCTGCACGAGCTGCTGCAGGCGGGCGTCGCCTGAGGTCGAGAGGCGGCCCGGCTTGCGCGGCATGATGGACGCGAGGGCGTACAGGGCCCTCACCGCCGCGGCCTATCCCTTCCTCTACCCGTGGCTGTCGAGGAGATACCGGGAGGGGCTGGACGAGCGCAGAGGGCTTTACGACGGGGTAATGCCCGAGTCCCCCCTGTGGATTCACGCCGTGTCGGTGGGTGAAGTGCAGTCGGCCTGTCCTCTTATGACGGAGCTGAGAGGGGGCGGGGAAACGCCCCCCATCCTACTTTCGACCACTACGAGGACGGGAAGGGAGATGGCCTTCAGCCTGGCAGAGGGGCTCTTCGATCGGCACGTCTACTACCCGTGGGACATACCCGCTGTGGTCGGTCGCGCTCTGGACGTCGTGCGCCCGCTGGCCTACGCCGTCATGGAGACGGAGATATGGCCGAACATGCTGTTCAACCTGGTGCGCAGGGGGATTCCTGCACTCCTCGTCAACGGCAGGATCTCAGAGCGCTCGGCGCGGAACGCGCTCAGACGCCCGGCATTCTGGGGGATGACGTACGATTGCTTCACACGGCTGCTTGTGCGCTCGCAGTCCGACAGGGACGTTCTGCTCTCGCTCGGAGTCTCCGAGGAGAAAATCGCCGTCACGGGGGACTGCAAGGTGGACGCGCTTCTGATGCGCCGTGAATGGGTCGACCCCCTTCGTGCAAGTGAAATGCTCTTCGGCCAGGGCGCGGGGTGCTGTGGCAGCCCGCTCTTTCTGGCGGGCAGCACCCACGAGGGGGAGGATGAGGTAGTGCTCGATGCCTTCAGGCTGGTGCGACGCACCCTGCCGGACGCCAGGCTCGTCCTGGCCCCCAGGCATCCGGAGCGGGCCGGGAGGGTGCTTGAGCTGGCCGGGGCGGTCGCATCCGCTGCGCCTCTCTCATCGCCCTCGCCGCAGCTTGAAGATATAATAGTGGTGGACAGGATAGGGGTGCTGTTCGGCCTGTACTCCATCGCAGACGCTGCCTTTATCGGTGGCAGTCTCGTCGACAGGGGCGGTCAGAACATAATGGAGCCTGCCGCCTTCGGGGTGCCACTGTGCCACGGCCCCTTCATGAGGGACTTTGCCGAGGCGGCGCGCGCCCTGGGTGAGTGTGGTGTGGCTACGGTCGTGAAAAACGCGCCAGAGCTCGCCGCCCACTGGCAGGCGAGCCTTAGTCCGGAGTTCAGGGAGGCGGCGAGTGCCGGGGCCGCTGAGTTCTTCCGCTCGGTGGGTGGGGCGGCCAGGCGTTCGGCGGAGGAGATAATCGGGGTGATCGGTCGATGAAGGTGAACGAGGCGCTTTTGGACGAATTCTACTGCGGGCTTGACGAACGCTCGCAGCGCAGTCTGGACTCGGCGGTCGATGAGATCGTCGAGGCGAAAAGGCGCGGCGGGAAGGTAGTGGTGGCCACGGGGAGCGGCCCCAACATCCACGAGGGCGTGACCACTCTTATAGCCGAGCTTATGCACAGAGGGATAGTCGACGGGGTGACCACAAGCTCCGCGGTCGTGGGGCACGAGATGGCGGGCTCTCTGGACCTGGTCAAGATATGCAGGGCGTCGGAGCTGGGCTTTGACGAGCAGCACACCCCTCGCGGCGGCGCGTTCGAATTCACCCAGCTTGATGAGGCTGGGCTGGAGAAGCTGCGCAGGGAGATGATTCTGGACGAGGAGCTTATGGCGAAGGGGGAGAGGGCCGAGGGCCGGCTGGTGATAAAGGCCGCCGGCAACATGGCTTACCCGATGGGATTGAGGACCGAGAACCTGGCAGACGAGGTCCTCGTCATCAGCAGGGCGCTCGGGATGCCGTTCGAGACAGTGGCCGGGTGGGGGGCGGACGGTAGGACGATGATAGGCGCGGGGGCCGCCCTTGGCCTGCCTGTGCTGGTCAGCATACCCCAGATGGTGGGCAGCGGTCACGTGGGCATGGCGATAGGCGACAGCATCTCGATATTCGAGCGCTCCGCCCGCATCGCCTCGATGCTCTCCTCCGCCGATGTCATCATAGAGTCGGCGGTCGCGCTCACGCAGGAGATTCACGACGGCCCGTTCGAGTGCTACACGGGGCATGGAATATGGTCGTGGTGGAAGGGGCTGCCCGTCTTCTCGCTCCGCGGAAAGACACTGATACGTATAGACCTCGACGAAAACCTGCGCAGAGCCAGGGACCTCGAGTTGGAGAGCTCTCTGGTCCAGCAGGCGATCGACAAGGGGCTGCCGAAGACCAAGATATCGAAAATACCCTTCAGGATGGAGATGTCCGCCTTCGCACGCATCGAGGGTGCCATTCCGATCATCGGCGACATAGGGCAGGTCTG
>JBAYOX010000046.1:0-10391 GCA_041678025.1 Aminobacteriaceae bacterium | reverse complement strand
TCTTGTCGCCCTTCATCGTCCGCATGAACTCCCCCGTCTTGATGTTGAGCCCGCCGCTGTCGAAGGTTATCCCCTTGCCCACGAATGCGACCTTGCCAACTGGCTCCACTTTCGGACGGTAGGTCATGTGTATCAGCCTCGGCGGCCGGGACGAGCCTGCTCCCACCGAGTAAAGCCCCTCCATCCGTTCGCTCAGGATACGTTTTTCGTCCCATACGACTGTCTCAAAACCGAACTCTTCACCCCACTGCACAGCCAGCTTGGCGAGGTCGTCCGGGCAGAGTTTGTTTCCAGGCTCGTTGGCCAGGTCCCGCGCGACAGCCTGTAGGGAGGCAAGCGTCTTGCCTCTTGCTACTCCGCCAACGACTCCGTCCACAAGAATGAGCTCCTCGGGCTCAGGCAGTCCGCCGTTCTCCTCCTGAGCTCCCTTGTACTTGTAAAACCGGTATGCCCCAAGCTCCGCGCCCTCGGCAACAGCGCAGCTAGTTTCAAACACTGGCGCATCGGGCAGGACTATCGTTACTCTGCGGACGCCATCAGCACGGCAGCGACGAACAAGCTCGGCGCTCCTGGAGCGCAGGCTGTCCGTAAGGGACTCCTGCCCCCCGACGGACTCCCTATCTCCGAGGCCGATCAGGTAAATGGCGGAGTAATGGCCATCTGGCAGGGGAGCGCTGACGATCCTTCCCTTTTTCGCACCAAAGGAGGGCATCTCAAGAAGAAGGCGCGCAGTGACGAGTTCGGCCTCACCAAGAGATGCCAGAGGCGCGGACTCTTCCGCGAACACGAACAGTGCGATCACTCCATCGCGGGCTGTTCCACCCGGGTTTGGGGCGGTAAAAAATTCCATTGGTCGGACACACTCCTTTTTATGCAAAACGGCATGATAAAGCGCCGTAATCCAAGTTTCACGGACTATGACTGCGACAAGTGCCTTTCAGCGGGAGAACGACGTCGGGATCAGCTGTCCGACGCTCTCTCGTCGCCTCTGAGGCTTCTGCTCATTATCTCCGTCACCCTCTTAGCGAAGAGAGAGGGATCGTCCAGCTGTCCTCCCTCCGACAGAAGGCACTGCTCGTACAGGAGAAGAGCGTAGTCCCTCAGGGAATCAGTGTCTTCGCCCTCTTCAAGACGGCGCTCCAGCAGTTGGACAAGATCGTGCCCCGGATTGACCTCCAGCACTCGCTTGGCGGCGGGGAGATCCCTTCCCATGCTCCTGAAGATGCGCTCCATCGAGAAGGAGGCGCCGTCCGGGGCGACCAGGCACGCCGGTGAGGAGGTCAGCCTGCTTGAGGAGCGTACGTCCTCCACCAGATCGCCTAGAGCCTCCTTCAGGAACGCGATGGCCTTCGAGGGTGTCTCCGCCCCGTGGTCGACATCCTTCGCCGGCAGAGCGTCGGCCAGTTCAAGGGAGCGGAACTCCCTTCCCGAGTACTTGGTCAAACCGGGAGCGGCCACCTCGTCTACGGGATCGGTCATAAGAAGCACCTGGTACCCTGCCTCCGAACACCTCTCAAGGAGGGGAGAGCCACGCAGAGCCGCCAGCCTGTTTCCCGTGAGGTAGTAGATATGCTCCTGCCCCTCCGGCATGGAATCGACGTACTCCGCCAGGGTTACAAGCCCCTCTCCGGAGATCGAGTGGAACAGACAAAGACCCATAATTGCGTCTCGCCCCTCCTCCTCGCCGGGCTCGAAGGAGACCAGTCCCTCCTTGATAACCTGGCCGAACTCCCGCCAGAGATCCTCGTATTTTCCTCGCTCGTCGCTCAGAGTCTTCTTCAGGGAGTTGATCACCCTTCTGGTGACGCTCTTCCTGATGATGCGCAACAACGGATCGTCCTGCAGCATCTCGCGGGAGATGTTCAGCGGAAGATCCTCAGAGTCGACCACTCCGCGCAGAAACCTGAGCCAGGAGGGGACGAGCTCCTTGCAGTCGTTCATTATGAAGACGTTCTTTATATAGAGGGATACTCCATCGTGTCTGGACGGGAACATCAGGTCAAACGGCGCCTTTGAGGGGATGAAGAGGACTCCCCGGAACTCCGTCCCCCCCTCGACGGAGAAGACCACCCTGCCGGCCGGGTCGTTCCAGTCATGTGTCGTCAGCTTGTAGAACTCCGCATACTCCTCATCGGTCACCTCCCTCTCGGGCCGCCGCCATATAGGCTTCCCGAAGTTAAGGCGCTCCTCCGTTTTCTCGTCCCTCTCCTCGATCTTCAGCATAACCGGGTAGAGGATGAAGTCGGAGTATTTTTTCACTATCTCCCTTATGACCCACTCACTGGCGTAGTCCTTCTCCCCCAGGGAGGAGTCAGGTGCTTTCAGGAAGAGAGTCACGGTCGTGCCCGGCTCGCTCCGTTCGGACGGTTCTATAGTATAAACGCCATCGCCCGCCGACGAGAAGAGCCAAGCATCCTTCTCACCTAGCCTTCTGGTGAGCACATCCACCCGGTCGGCCACCATGAATGCGGAGTAGAAGCCAACGCCGAACTGGCCTATCAGGGTCTCGGCCTTCGGCTCTCCTCCCCTTTCATCGAGCGTTTCAAGGTATTCCCTTGCACCGGACCGGGCTATTGTACCGATATAATCCTTCAGCTCGTCCCTGCTCATGCCGATGCCATTATCCGATACGTCCAGGGTCTTCCTTCCGTCGGATTCACTAGCCGAGAGCAGTATGCGCGGCTCTGAGAGCCCCTCCGCCGACTCAGGTGTCGAGGCAAGCTCCAGTCGGCGCTTGTCAAGGGCGTCGGAGGCGTTCGACACCAGCTCACGAAGGAAAATATCCCTGTTCGAGTAGACGGAGTTGATCATAAGGTCTAGGAGTCTTTTCGTCTCCGCCTGGAAAAAGTGTCTCTCCTGCTGCATATATATCCCCCTTGCGGTTGATTGTCGCGATAGTCTATTCCACAGGCACCGGCTCGTACTCGCTCATAGCCTGCCTCAGACTGACTAGAGCAAGATACATCTCCTTGATAGCGTCAAGGTGTTCGGTGCGAACCCTCTGGTTGTCCACCTGGGCATTGAGAAGATCTATCTGCGCCCCCATGCCCTCGAGGTACATCAACTGTGTTATCTTCAACTCCTCGTCCGAGCGGTCCACCTGCTTGCGCCTGCTGCTCTCGAGGGAGGCTGCCTTCTCCCACTGAGTCCGCGCGGTCAGCACATCCGCCTGAACGGAGAGCCTCTTCGCCTCAAGAGCCTTCTCCGAGGCCTCTATCCCTCTGGCCTTTTCTTTTGTGTCCTCCCTGGTCTTTCCACCGTCGTAGACGGGTATCGACACAACGAGAGAAAAAAGCAGCTCGTTCTGGTCCGGTTGCTGCGAGGGCGAGTCGGTGAGAATGGTGTATCCAATGGAGCCGTCAACCGTCGGAGACATCCCCTTCTGGGCTATCTCCTTGAGAACTCTGGCGCGCTCCAGGTTTATCTCTGTAGCCCGGACGTCGTTCCTGGTCTTTAGCGCCCTGTCCACCCCCGCCATCACCGACAGCGAAGGCACTAGAAGAAGCTCGTCCTCGGGGATAACCTCAAGGCCACCAGCAAGAGTCGAGAGATGTGTCAGGGAATCCTGATATGCGGATTTGGCCTGCACGACCACGCTCTCCGCCTCCTCCACTCTCGCCTGTGCCCTGACGACATCGAGCCTGGGGATCAGCTCCTGTCGGTACTTTTCTTCGGTTATCCTGAGGTCTTCTCGCCTCTGGGCGAGGATCTCCTCCTGCAGCTCCCCGTTCTTTCGAGCGATGAACGAGCGCCAAAAAAGGCTCTCGGCCGAGGCGAGGGTATCGTTCACCAGGGCCAGATGCTCCGAACTCATGGAGTTGTACTGCAGAAGAAGCTGCTTCTCCTGGGCGGTGTAGAGTCCCGTCACGTCGAATCGGTGGGAGACGGCGGCGGACAGAGAATAGATCCCCTGCCGCATCTGTGAGTCGTCCGTGTTGTAAGAGGTGGAGCCACGAAGGCCTACGGAGGGACGCTGCACTGAAACAGCCGCGCGCACGGCATGATATGCGGCCTCCACACGTTTTTGAGACGCCTGCAACCCCGGGTTGTTCTCACGGACGGATGAGAGAAATTCCTCAAGCGACATATCCGAGGCGTAAGCCCCCGGGAGAACGCCCAATAACAGAGCGCACACAAGAGCAACAATGACTTTTCTGATCAAAACATACTTCCTCCTTCAGTAAAATACCCAGCAAGCGGGCGGTTCTTGCGGAAAGCTATGCGTGAGAACTCCTTAAGGGGTAATTATAGTATAGATGTGGGCAAATCTCCCAACGATATTTAGAAAACTAGACCCTGATGGGTATAAAAACAGCGCCCTGCTATACTCCGACGGCCAGATACTGTCGCACTATCCAGTCATTATACCTATTGACTTATTCCAAAACTCATGGATAATCAATGCTTGTCAATGGAGGGAAAATCTATAGCGGGCCCCCGGAGCGGGGCTCGCTTTTTTTGGGGCTTGACGTACGACGGTTGGCCCGGTGATTTACCCTCCTTATCTCAAGGGGGAGTACAGTAATTATGAGTGAAAACAGCTTTATGCGCTATAACATTCGGGAGGAGCTCCTGGCCGCAATCGCACAGAAGGGTTTCTCCACGCCGACCCCGGTCCAGGAGAAAGTCCTATCGTTGGATCACTTCGACCGGGACCTCATCGTTCGGGCCAAGACAGGATCGGGCAAGACACTGGCCTTCCTGCTTCCACTTCTGCAGGAGATGAATCCGTCGGAGAAACAGCCAGGGATACTGGTGCTTTCGCCGACGCGCGAACTCGCACAGCAGACGGCAAAAGAAGCGGAATGGCTTTCCAGACGCCTAAACGTCTCAGTGGCCACACTGGTCGGCGGACTGGACATGTCGGCTCAGATACGATCTCTGAGGGATGGCGCCGCGATCATAGTTGGGACCCCCGGAAGGACGCTGGACCATATTAACCGCTCGTCTCTCAGGACGGACGGAATCACCTCGGTGATCCTGGACGAGGGGGATCACATGCTTGACATGGGCTTCCGGGAGGAGCTGGAGGGCATCCTCGACGCCCTTCCAAATCTTAACCGCTCCTGGCTATTCTCCGCAACGATGCCAAGAGAGGTCAAGGAGCTTTCCAGAAAGTATCTAAAACAGCCTGTCTTCATCTCTCTCGTCGAGGATGGCGATCAGCATGGTGATATCGTCCACAAGGCCTATCTCGTCCCCTTCCGCCGCAAGATGGAGGGGCTTGTGAACGTGCTGCTTTGGGAACGTCCCAAGAGGGGGCTCATATTCTGCCACACTCGCCTTGAGACGATGAACGTCTCCGGAAGGCTTGCGGAGGAGGGATTCAACGCAGGCGCCCTGCACGGAGAGATGACCCAGAGGGAGCGCAACGCCGTCCTTACTTCGTTCAAGAATGGGACTATCCCGCTTCTCGTAGCGACAAACGTGGCTGCAAGGGGTCTTGATGTCGAGGGAGTCTCGCATGTGATTCAGATAGGGCTCCCGGACGACAAGGACACATTTATCCACAGGAGCGGACGTACCGGGAGAGCGGGTCACGAGGGACTCAACATACTGATACTCTCTCCGCAGGAGGCGGGGAAGTTCAAGTATATGTTCGGATCATCCAAGGTCGACATCGAATGGGACAACGTCCCCGACGTACAGGCGATAAACCGTGCGCAGAGGGAGATCGCCGAGGAGAATCTTCTCACGCTCAAAGAGGCCGTGGACACGGAGGACTACCTCCGCTGGGCAGACGATCTCCTTACCCGGGCCACTCCCAAGGATCTTGTGGCTCGACTACTCTACGCCCTCACATCCAACCGGTCGGCTGGGTACAACCTCTCCGGCGAGCTTGAGAGGGAGCTAAAACGGAAGAGCCGCATACCCGCCGATAAGGAGCGCCCCTCCGGCGGACGAAGCATTTCGGGAAGGCGTCCGAAAGGCACCATCCTCAGGCTGGGCAAGGGGCTTGCTGACGGCTGGGATGTCGGGAGAGTCCTGCACTCTGTCTGTACTTCCCTTGAAGTGGACCGATCCGAGGTGGGCTCGATAAAGATGAAGGACGATCACGTTCTCGTCGAACTTCTTCCCTTCGCAATGTCGCGCTTCGAGGCGGACCCTCGTGGCCTAGAGCGCTGCGGTCTCATAGAGGCAGGAAGAGAGAAGGAGGCGGCTCTGTCATACCAGCAATCCTCAAGACCGTCCAGAGGACGGGAGAAGCCATTTCGTCACGAAAGACAGGGGAAGGCCGGCTCAAGAGGCCGAAGATAGACAAATAAACAGGCAAAGGGCCAGCTCTCAAGAGCCGGCCCTTTAACTGATCAAAATAATCGAGAAATAATTAAGCCTTCTGGACGTTTGCCGCCTGAGGGCCCTTCTCTCCGTCTACCACGTCGAAGCTGACCTTCTGGCCCTCCGCCAACGACTTGAAGCCATCGCCCGCGATCGCGCTGAAATGAACGAAAACATCCTTGCCCTCGTCCGTCGTAATGAAACCATACCCTTTGCTATCGTTAAACCATTTCACTGTTCCCTGACTCATCCAAAGACAGCCTCCTAAAACTTTGTGAATTCTGCAGCCAGCTCCACGAAAACCGAACCGCAAAGTAACGATATCGGAAGTTTGCTCTTATGTCAAGCTTTTTCTAAAACTTTTTCCCTTGTTTGCCCCTTCTTCAGCACTACGAAACAGAGACAGTATGACGTTCCCCCTTGTACTGCAATGAGTTGCGGACTATCTATGCCTCTCCACCGGCGAGGCGCTTCTTATCCCTTGGCTCAGGGATGAAGAATGTGACGATAAGTGAAATTACGGCAAGTGCGGCGCCTATTGCAAATGCCATCCTGTAAGCCATCTCGGTCGACAGGGGCAAATAGTGGTCTATCACAACCCCCATTATGGATGTGGTGATTGCAATCGCCAAAAACCCCGCGGTATTGAGAATGGATATCGCCAGCCCCGTGTACTTCTCGGACGACTGCTCCTTTGCCACCGACCAGGAGAGCACGAAGCACGCGTTGGTAAAGCCCAGCAGGAGAAAGAGCATACGAAGAGCGCCCGCCCCCGGTCGGACCTCCCACGGCATTATAAGGCAGCCCCAAAGCAGCGCCTGGAAGACGGACATCACGATCATTGGAAGCCTTCTCCTCCCCATCCTGTCTGATATCCAGCCGTTGAACAGGCCTCCGGTCATAGTACCGACGACCATCATGACGGTCAATGACGACGCCTCCGGTACTGACATGCCATAGACGTTGACAAGCCATGGGATCCCCCACGTCCCGATCAGGGCAAAATAACCGGCCTGGTTGAAGAAGTAGAACGCGGCCGCGAGCCTCACGCCTCTGACCGACAGCACTTCCTTTATCCCCTCGGTAATCGAGAAGGGCTCGGGGGGCATCCCCTGCCTCAGGATCTCGCGCTCGTTGATGGGGGGAGAGCCTATGTCCTGAGGCCTGTTTCTGATCACAAGGTAACAGAGCAGGCCTATACCCAGGGTCGCGACCCCGATGGAGACGAAGCTGGACCTCCACGACACTAGGGTAAGAAGGAAGGCGAGGGGGCCCTGGGAGAGGATTCCTCCGGCGTTGCCGATAAATGAGGTGGCACCCGATATGGTCGCGAACTCCCCGTCTCTGAACCACTGCGACTGTATCTTCATGATACAGACAAAGACCGTGGCCACGCCCAGCCCGACCAGAAAGCGCCCCGCAAGGAGCCATCCGTATGAGGGAGCGAGCCCGAACAGAATCGAGCCAGCCCCGGCGGCGAACATCCCAACCGACACTGTGACCCTTGCGCCAAGAGAGTCGGCGAGCAGCCCTACTGGTATCTGCATCGCCATATAGGCGTAGAAGTACATAGAGGACATCTGACCGAAATCCGTGGCGGTCAGCGAGAAGGCCGCTGTTACATCCTCCCGCACCACCGCTGCTGCCAGCCTGTGAAAGAATACCACCATGAAGGCGAAGGTCATTATCCCCCAAACCGCCCAGCGGTACGAGAGTGCTCTTTCCATAGTGGAATCCCGGCCCTCCGGGATCCGAGCGAATTCTTCATCCATAATTCCATAATCTCCTTATCTTCGTCGTCTTGTCAATCTCGTCAATCACAGCTAAGCATTTTACAATGCAGATGAAGATAATGATAGTGACCGGCACCCTTTCATCACCTACGCCTTGCATATATAATAAACCGTGCGGACGCTGCACTAAGGAGGAACTCTGCTGGTGATCAATATCTCTGACGTCTCCCTGCGCTACGGCGAGAGGATCGTTCTGAAGAACATATCTTGGGCCGCGCCCGATGGATCGAGGGTCGGCCTCGTAGGCGCAAACGGTACGGGGAAGACCACCCTTCTGCGCATGATTGCCGGAGTGCAGATACCTGATTCCGGCACAATATCCGTCTCGAAGGGCGACCGCGTTGGCTATCTCCCGCAGGACCTCGTGGAGATCCCAGACGTTCCCGTCCTTGACTTTCTGCGAAGCAGGACGGGCATCGCGGAGATAGAGGCAGGGCTTGAGCGGGCCGCGCACGAGCTGGCGGAGGTGTCACCCGACTCCGGAGAGTTCGAAAGGTTGCTCGCACGGCACGAGTCGCTCATGAGGCTGTACGAGATACGCGACGGTTTTGCATTCGAGGCCATGGCAAGAAAGGTGCTGAAGGGGCTCGGATTCTCCAGCGAGGATCATCTGGCCAGGTGCGGCACCTTCTCAGGTGGCTGGAAGATGCGGCTTCTGCTGGCCTCCATCCTTCTGGACTCTCCAGACGTACTCCTCCTCGACGAGCCGACAAACCATCTGGACACAGAGAGCATGGAGTGGGTCGAGGGGTGGCTTTCGGCCTTCAACGGCACCATCATCGCCGTTTCGCACGACCGGCGCTTTCTCGACTCGGTCTGCTCCGGGATTGCGGAGCTCTCGCTTGGCGAGATATCCCTGTTCAGGGGCAACTTCTCCTCCTATGTCGACGAGAGGGAGAGAAAGATAGAAGAGCTTCAGCGGACACAGAAGCTCCAGAGAGAGGAAATCGCGAGGCTGGGGCAGTTCATAGAGAGGTTTCGCTACAAGGCGTCCAAGGCCTCCTCGGTACAGAGCCGCGTAAAGCGGTTGGAGAAGATTCAGCTGGTCGAGATCGAGGAGGACACGAAACAGGTCCGCTTTCACTTCCCTCCGTCGGCGCGAAGCGCCCTGGACGTTTTTGTCCTGCAGGATGCCAAGAAAAGTTACGGAGAGAAGGAGGTTCTGCACGGCGTCTCCCTTACGGTGCAGAGAGGAGAGAAGATCGCGCTGGTAGGGGTGAACGGCGCGGGGAAATCCACTCTGTCGAGGATTCTCGGACGCGTCGAGGAGCCGACCTCAGGATCGATTCGCGTCGGACACAACGTGAATATTGCGTACTACTCTCAGGAGTCCTCTCAGAACCTTGACTACTCAAGGACGGTATGGGAGACGGTCTCCTCGAAGAACGCGGCATGGAACGAGAGAGAGAAGAGGGACCTGCTCGGCGCCTTCCTTTTCGGAGGCGACTCGCTTCAAAAACCGGTGTCGGTCCTGTCCGGAGGCGAAAAGTCCAGACTGGCCCTTCTGAAGCTAATGCTCGAGGACGCGAACGTTCTGGTGCTTGACGAGCCGACAAACCACCTGGACATGAGGACCAAGGATCTCTTCCAGCGCGCGCTTCTCGAGTTCGACGGGACCCTTGTCATCGTCTCGCACGACAGGTACTTCCTGGATAACCTGACGACAAGGGTAATAGAGATATACGATGGCGAGTTGATCTCCTACCCGGGCAACTACTCGTGGTTCATCGAAAAACGGAGGGAGCGCATCGACTCCGACACCCGTCGTCGTGAGGATGACGAGCCTAGCGCCACTCGGGACAGGGAGAAGACTCGGAGGAGAACCGACGCGCAGAGACGGAACGAGCTGTACAGGAAGAAGAAGACCGTCCTGGACGCAATGACTCCCCTGGAGGGACGGATTGAAAGACTGGAGGATGAACAGGCGGAGTGCGACTCGCTCTTGTGTGACCCTTCTGTTTTAGCTGATTCCACAAAGGTCACGGCCCTGCTGATCCGGCGAGACGAGGCCTCGCGACAGATCGAGAGGCTGTTGAAAGATTGGGAGGAGCTGGCCGAGGAGGTTGACAGGATTGAAAAAACAGGTTGACCGCATCAGCGCGACTGAACTCCCCATTCTTGCACAAACAGAATAGGAGGGCGTTTTAATGAGAGTCTTATCTTCTTTTTCAGGGTACAAACAGCTGCTCATACCGATCGCCATCATACTGATTCTGGCTTCGGGCGCATCCGCGGCAACCCTGGCCAACACTGGACGAGGGGAGAGATTGATGCAGTTCTTCGCGGAGGAGTTCAAGCCGGAGAGGGCCAGGATGATCC
>JBAYOX010000045.1:0-10423 GCA_041678025.1 Aminobacteriaceae bacterium | reverse complement strand
CTCTTTCCTCCCCAGTATCAACCTGCCCCTGATCTCGCCCTTCAGCATTGATTCCAAGTGTTTGGAATTGAAGGGAGTTAGCTCAACTTGTACGGAGACTTCATCACTGCGGCTATCGTGCGGTGAAGCAGGGAGCTGGACTGTATGCTCGCGGCCACCTGGCACGCGTCCGTCTAAACTAACGGGAGATTTCCTCTTCTTCCTTAACACTAGAAGAGCCACCGTCATCAGAAGGACAACGACCGTAATAAGCGGCACAAACCCCCACCGGAACGATCCATCCTTTGGAACATCGACAACGGCCTCTTCCTTCTTCACCGGCACCGAGGAGAGTCTGATCTCAACTCCGTCGGCAAGAGTACGGACGCCATCTGAGTACGCGATGTCAAGCCTTCTTACCGTGGAGTCGGGTTCGATCCCCTCCAGTTCAATAGTCAGAACATGGGCACTGTCCATAGAGGACATTATTGAGTCGAAGATCTCGTTGAATGAAGTGTACCCCGCGCGATAAAGCATTCCGCCGGAGCGCCTGGAGAACTCTCCTATTCCGGCTAGCGAGGCGTCCTTTGCGCTCCTCGCCATGGTACGCAGAACGCCTATCAGCTCGTTTGATACCGAGCCGTCCCAGCGCACCCCTCTGCTCTGTTGGAAGACCCTTATGGCCGCGTTCGTCAGCGGCCCCATCTTTCCATCCACCGGCCCCGCATCGTATCCAAGCTCGTTTAAAAGCTGCTGGACGGATACATTTCTGTCCGAACTCTCTCGCTCGGGGGAATCGAAGAGAACAGCGTACACAGGGATTGGATCCACAGACAGGGCGGTTCGCACCTCGTCGGCGGTAGCGCCGCCCGGTGCCTCTCTGAAGCCGTCGCTGCAAAGCAGGATGATCCTTCTGTCCGGCAGTCCGACTGCCTTGACCCTTGCCAGATCAAGGGCTCGCATCAGCCCAAGATTCAGATGAGCAGAACCGTCCCGGGGAGATAGCGACTGGACCGCATAGAGCAGTGCGTTCTGCTCAGCTGTGAAGCCCTGGACGGTCGAGACGTTCTCCCCGAACGACATAACAGCAGCCCGATCTCGCGGCCCCAGTCTTCGTATCCAAGCAGACACCGCCTCCTGAAGTTCTGCGAAGCGACCCGGCCCAACCGAGGCGGATGTGTCTATAAGAAATATGACAAGAAGCCCGTCGTCCCTCGCAGAATATGCCCGAGTCGTCGTAATATCCAACGGCTTGCCGCCGAGGATGGCGGACAGGCTATCCCGTTCCGTCAGTGGGAAAGCCTTCCCATCTTTGTCAAGCAGATCGGCAAAGACGGTCAGCTCTGGAAACGCAAGGCAACTCTGTCTTATACTCAGGGACTCCGGGGAGGCGTGGCCGGCAGATGCGATGAGAAAGATAAGGAGCGCGGCTACCCCGCACCTCAGGAGTCTTGATCCGCTTCCCATTGGAAGTGCTCTCCGCACAGAGGGATAAAGAGGAACTCGCTTCGCCCCATCTCAACCCGGTCATAGGCACTCAGCGTCTCGGAGGCGGTGACCTCTTCACCGTTGAGGTAGATGAGCCCCCTGCTAAGGCCTGCCTGTATCCTGAAGGACCTCTTTTTGGGATCGTAGACCACGAAGGCGTGATCTACCCTTGATATGGTGTCGTCGCCCGATATACAGACATCCATAGAGTCGGCCCTGCCGATCGAGTTCTTCTCTGAGCGGATTCTATAATCCCGCCCCCTGTCCGGCCCCTTGATGCAGACAAACCATCCGACGACCGGGTCTATGCCGATCTTTCTTTTTACCACGGCTACAGTGTGCCCCTCTTCAATAGCGCTCTTCGAGGACGATTCTCCCATTTGAGGCAGTTTTATCGTAGAGCCAGAGTCTTCTGACACCGCCCGAGCAGTCCCCAAATTGATGCGGCGCGTCCTCTCCTCTCCGTCCGAAGGAACGGCGCACCATGGACAGCTACTGTTTACATCGGGGTCGTAGAAATGCCCGTTCGGACATCTTTTAATCGCCATTATGAACCACTCCGTTTCTGGATTGTGATGACAAAAAGGAGCAGGCGCTCTAATCTAAGGAGCGTGCCTGCGCCGCTACTCCTTCTCGTAGGGAACACCGCCCGCCGCTGGCGGCCTTGATTTTCCGACAAAGCCTACGAGCACGGCCAGAGTGAGCAGGAAGGGTATGATCGCCAGAAGCTGCGACGGAATCGGCAACAGCCTCTGGAGGTCAGCCCTCCCTAAAAAGACCGTCAACCCCTGAGCGGAGCTGAACAGCAGACAGGCGGCAAGAGTCCCCCCCGGCCTCCACTTCCCGAAGATCATCGCCGCGAGGGCGATGAACCCCTGCCCGCTAACCAGAGTTGCGCTGAAGCGCGATACGATCGCGACGCTGAGTGCGGCTCCGCCGAACCCAGCGAGGACGCCGGACGCAATAACGGCCATATACTTAATTCTGAAGACATCGATGCCAAGGGTATCGGCCGCCTTTGGATGCTCCCCCACCGCGCGAATTCTAAGGCCGATGCGGGTCCGATAGAGGACAAACCAGAGGAGCACTACCATCAGCAGAGCCAGATAGACCGTGGCGTACTGGTTGAAGACCATGTCAAAGAAACCATTCTGCTCAAAGACCCCGTTGAGAGGGCGAGGGATCTTGACGTCAAGCGAGAGTGAGAGGGTCTGAGTTGCCCCGTTAAAAAAGAAACGGGACAGGAAGAGCGACAGACCCGGCCCAATAAAGTTCATCGCGATCCCTGATACAATGTGGTCCGCCATAAATGTAACGCACGCTACAGCGTGTAGAAAAGCGAGGGCACCACCAGATACACCTGCTGCCAAGAAACCGATCCAGGCGTCATTCGCATAATAACCAACCGCCGCTCCGACGAAGGCACCAAGCGTCATCATCCCCTCAAGGCCGATGTTGACCACGCCAGCGTTCTCGGAGATCACTCCTCCCAGAGCCGTGAAGATAAGAGGGGCAGAGTACATAAGAGTCGTCGCAAATATAAAGGCAAGGCTGTCAGCCAACATGAGGTTCACCTCTCCCCAACCTTCTCCTCTTAAGCCTTTGTGCGACTATCTGTGTCAGTTTCGGCATCGAGACGAAGAAGATGATCGAACCTATAACAATATTGATAACTTCAATAGGTGCGCGGAGCGCGAACTGAAGCTTCGACCCACCGTACTTAAGTGCTCCGAATAGCAGTCCGGCCGGGATACAGCCAATAGGTGAGGCGTTTCCGATGAGCGCCACCCCTATTCCGTCGAAGCCTAGCCCCTCCATAGCCGCCAGTTCTGCGGCCTGCCGGGTCCACCCCAGAACATGAAAGGCCCCCGCGGCCCCTGCAAGTCCGCCCGCAATCGCCATCGAGCAGATCATGCGGGCGTTTATATCGATGCCCACATGCTCGGCGCAGTCCAAATTATGACCGACCGCCCTTAGTTCATATCCAAGAGTAGTCCTGTTAAGCAACCACCAGCAGAGAACGGCCCCGATCAGGGCGACCAGTATACCCACGTTCAGCGGCGTTCTAAGTATGTCCTGCCAGACCGGGTGAGCCGCGCGCCACAGCTTCCCCGCCTCGCTGATCTTCCACAGGGGAAGCACTTCCGTCCGCGCACTGTCTAGTATGAAGGCGGTGGCCGTGGCCGCCGGGCGCTTTATCCCCGGCAGGTTTACAATATAGTTGTTTAGATAGAGGGCCGTCCAGTTGAGCATGATGGTCGCGATCACCTCGTTCACCCCGAAGCGCGCCTTCAGGTAACCCGCTATTCCTCCCCACAGGGCGGCGGCCGCGATTCCGGCAGTCGCCGCAAATATCGCGTGAATCACTGGAGGCAGGCTGACGAAAGCCCCGGCCAGCGCAGCGCCTAGCGCTCCCATTATGAACTGCCCCTCTGCCCCTATGTTAAAAAGACCCGTCTTAAAGGCAAATGCCACGGAAAGGCCGGTCATTATCAGAGGCGTGGCATAGATAATTGTGTACGAGATATAACTGGGTTTGGAAAAGATGCCGTCTATTATCACACGATACGCCTTCAATGGGCTGTATCCGCTGATAAAAAGGACGAGCGCTCCAACCAAAAGCCCGGTGAAGACGGAGAATAGCGTACGGAAAATTGGCGATGCCGAAAGGACTCCCCTTTTCACATTAGACATGGACTGCTTCACCTCCCGCCATGAGAAGCCCGAGCTTGCGCTCGTCGGCCTCCTCCCTGTCGAGCACAGAGACGATCTTCCCCTCATAGATTACAACGATTCTGTCCGCGAGATACAGGGTCTCATCCAGGTCAAGAGAGACGAGAAGCACGCCCTTCCCTTCGTCTCGGACCTGAACCAGCCTCTTGTGGACGTACTCGATGGCACCAACGTCCAACCCCCTTGTGGGCTGCGAGGCGATCAGCAGCTCAGGATTGCGCGTGATCTCCCTCGCCAGTATGACCTTCTGCTGGTTGCCGCCGGAGAGGGAGGAGGCAAGATAGGTCTCTCTGGGGGGGCGTATGTCGAATCTCTCGATAAGCTTATTCGCGTGCCTTTTTATTGCCTTGAGATCAAGGACTCCCCTTCTGGAAAAAGGTCTATCCGCGCGCTGCTCAAGAATAAGATTCTCCGCGACCGTGAAGGCCCCCACCAGCCCCCGTTTCTGTCGGTCCTCCGGTATCGCCGCGAGGCCCATTTCTATCCTTCGACCCGGCGAATACCGCGTGATATCATCTCCTCGAAAATATACCGAGCCGGATTCTATGGGCCTTAGCCCCGTAAGCACCTCAACGAGCTCGCTCTGCCCGTTTCCATCGATTCCTGCGACCGCAAGTATCTCGCCTCGCTTAACGTCAAATTCAATTCCGTTCAAAGCAGGCAGCCCACGATTATTTAGAGCATGCACTCCTTTGAGAGAGAGAATCGTATCGCCTGATCTCGCGGGGTTTTTTTCGACGGCGAATGAGACGGCGCGTCCGACCATCATCTCCGCGAGGTCGCTCTCGGACCTGGAGGCAACGTCGACAGTCCCTACCTTGATCCCTCTTCGAATAACAGTGCATCTCTCCGCCATCTTCTTTATCTCACGCAGCTTGTGAGTGATGATGACTACGGTCTTCCCTTCGGCGGTAAGATTGTGGATTATTGTACCCAGAAACTCGATCTCCTGAGGGGTTAGAACTGCCGTCGGTTCGTCGAGAATAAGGATCTCTGCTCCCCTGTACAGGCACTTTAGAATCTCGACCCTCTGCTGCATTGCAACCGATATATCCTGAATGCGTGCGCGCGGATCGACGGAGAGGCCGTATCGGCTTGACAGGGCCTCCACCTCTCTCAGAGCATGAGCCTCGTTCAGAATTCCCAGGGCTCCCGCCGACTCCCGCCCAAGCATAATATTCTCTGTTACAGTGAAAGGCTGCACCAGCATGAAGTGCTGATGCACCATTCCTACGCCCCTGTCAATGGCATTCTTCGGGCTGGCAAGATGGACTTTTTCTCCGTTGATGAAAATGTCCCCCGACGTCGGGGGATACAATCCGTAGAGCTGGTTCATCAGGGTGCTCTTTCCGGCACCGTTCTCTCCGAGGAGAGCGTGAACCTCGCCGCGACGCACTTGAAAATCTATCTTATCGTTCGCTGTGAAGTCTCCGAAACGCTTTGTGACCCTTCTCATCTCCACAGCAAATTCAGCGGCGCTGTTTGTTGCTTGTTGCATGACGCCACCTCCCAGGATAAAAGAAGTCGGGGGCCCAAGGCATGAGCCCCCTTAAGCTTCTACTTCACCTCAAAGGAATTAAAAGTCTCCTCACTGTAGGGGACAACTATCTCTCCCGCGATGACTCGTGCCTTGACTGCCTCTACTTCCTTGAGGAGCTCGGCGGGAACATGTGTAGAAGAGGTCGGAGCGATGTCGACTCCCCCCTCGGCAAGACCGTAAGAAACGGTCTGACCACCCTTCCATACTCCTTCTGTCAGCTCTTTCGCTATGTTGAACATCGCGTTGTCAACACGCTTCATTGCGCTTGTCAGGACGTTGTCAGGGGCCAGATAGTTCTGGTCCCTGTCGACACCGATGGCCCACTTGCCCTGCTCTTTGGCGGCCTCGATCAGACCGTCGCCCACTCCTCCGGCTGCATGGAAGACAATGTCGGCACCCTGCTGATACATGCTGTTTGCTATGGACTTTCCTTTGGCAGCGTCGGTGAATGACTCGGCATACTGACCGAGGACCTCGACATCCTTGCCCCCGTAGGCCACTCCTGCGCGGAAGCCGTATTCGAAGCCCCATATGACCGGGAAGGACATTCCGCCGATAAAACCGACCTTTCCGGTCTTTGTCATCTTGGCTGCGATATAGCCGACTAGGAACGAGGCCTCCTCAGCTTTGAAAACCACTCCTATAAGGTTCTCCGGAGTCTCGTCCCACGCGAAGTCTATGACCGCATACTTCTGATCGGTGTTGTTCGTGGCGGCCTCCAACGCGGCGTCTGCCATCTTGAACCCAATGCCCCAGATAAGATCTGTACCAGCGTCGAGCATGGTCTCCAGGTTTGGGCCGTAATCCGCATCCTGTCTGGATTCAATGTAGGATACCTTGACACCCAGCTCCTTCTCGGCCCTCTGAAGCCCCTCCCAGGCGGACTGGTTGAAAGACTGGTCGTTCACTCCCCCTACATCCGTGATCATACCGACTGAAAGCTCAGCGGCACCTGCGGAAAAAGCGAGAGCAAGCACGAAAAGCAGAGAAAAGATGATGCTGCATTTTTTCATTACACCCACTCCTCTCAATTGATGGCCGGTCGCTCAAATACCCCTCCCGGCCTTTTGCTATAGTATGATTATCCCATATTCGATACGGAAAGTCTGCATTCACAACGGAGAGAGGACCTTTTATATGGTGTATTGCTCATAAGGGGAGAGTTGGAAGCACAAAAAAGGCCCCAGGTTCTCCTGGGGCCTTTGGTCAGCCAATGGTGGGTGGTACAGGACTCGAACCTGTGACCTCTTCCGCGTCAAGGAAGCGTTACATTTCGAGAGACACAAAACCGGTATCCATCAGGCTTTGCGCAATCCGCCCGGACATTTTCCCCTTTCATGACCCCTTCCATACGAAAATGTACGTGACATCGAGTTTTCAAGGTGATTTGGTAATAGTCAAGGTTTGCGCTTCATCCTCCCGGCGGTGGTTGGCCAGGGTGCTTACATTCCGTCAGCTTGCACAGGCTGGCCTCTAGTCGTCTGAAAAAACCGGGCTGCCCTTCTTCGCGGTCGGTCTCTCATGCCGTTGCCGCTCCTCCCGCTCCGCTCTCGCCTCGTCGCGCTCCTGCTTGTCTTTCCTGCGATAACATCCGTCATGATGCCATCCTAGGCCGTCCCTCCTTTCCCTCATTTGGCGCGATCCCTCGCCCTCGGTCTCAAAATCCCACTCGCCGCAGATATAGCACTCCCGGAGACGCAGGTACTTGGCCGCGTTTGATTGCGTGGCGGTAGCTTCAACAACCTTCCAGATCATGGCGTGGAGGTCGAACGGCACGCCGGACACGGGCGCGGTGTCGCCCGAGGGCAGGGCGGCATAGTAGGTCCGTATTGAGCATGCATTGACATGCTCGGACAACATGTCCGCGAGGCGTTGCCGCGCCTCGTCCGCTCCGGGGTCTCTCGTCTCGGTCCGCTTGATCAGGGTGAACACCTCGTTCAGCTCGGCGGCCAACCGTCGCCAGTCCTCTGGCGTATCGCTTTGCCACCTCCAAAGGTCGAGGGGTTGCTTCCACTCCGCATCTGCATGAAGCACGCCATAATCTTTGACGATCTCAAGAATATCGCCATCGGTCTCGATCTTCCTGACGCGAGCGATCAGGGTGGCGGCCGCCTCCCTCGACACGTGGCGGTTTTCTAGATCAAGGTAGGCGAACACCTTCCGCGAGCGGTCGGTGGCCGTCTCTCCCCGAAAAGTGGGACCGCTGACGAACATCGCGTTGCCGAATATCCTGCCCTCGGGCACAAGCTCCACACGCCCCGGCCGCCACCAGTAAAATGACTCTCCGATTCGCAGCTTGTTTATCCAGTCCACCTTCCGCGCCATCTCGAGCTCAATGTTTGCCATTGTGTCCTCCGCAAAGTTAGGTTACACAAAATTCACCATCAGGATACATGGACTTCTATATACTGTCAAGCAAGCGGCAGGGATATTTCCCAAGACCAGCCGCCCGGAGGGAGGGGAGGATGGTGACGGCAATCAAAAAGGCGCTCAAGGAAAAGGGCATGAGTGTACACCGGCTTCACCAACTGGTGAAGGGCAACAGGTCAATGCTTTACGAGGCGGTGAATGGACGAAGGCGTGCGACTGGACCACTCAGGGAAAAAGTCGCCGGGGTGCTCGAAGTGGACGAGTCGGCGCTGTTCGACGCGGACGGCATGGCCAAGGCGGCTATCGGGGACAAGGAAACAAAGGAGGGCAAAGAATGAACCAGATACAGGTTGTGGAGTGTGATCCGTTTTACTCGTTGGAGCATGTCGGGCGCTGGCAAGATGTCCCGCTCGTGGTTAAGTCTACGGCGGCTCGGCAGATCATTCAACGGCCGCCACAGGCTTTTTTTGAAAAGGACGGCATGGCGGCCACGCTGCTTTTCGCCCATGAGATAAGACACGCCATTGACCACGACAAGGACTATATCGAGTTGCGGGAGGTGGGGGGCGACACGGTGATCTCCCGCCGCAGCGCCAAGGTGAGCGACCTTGCGGAATGGCTCGGCAGACACGGCTTTTTGCTCAACGGCATGGTTGTTGCGGTCCTTCCGCTCTGCGAGCTTGAGGCGATTGAGGACTAAAGAAAACCCGCCGCTCCCGTTGGCAGACGGGGGCGGCGGTACCAAAGCCCGGCAGTTTTGCCGGGACGAAAGGATGGATTGATATGACAAACTATAGCGCAAAGCGGCGCATCGTCAAGCGCTTCGTCACAGATAGCGGCTCGGTGGTCGCCAAGGTTTACGACGATGGGGTTCTAAAAAAATACGAGCGGCAAAAGGACCGTCTCCGCGTGACCGGCTACAAACATCACGCCGTCGATCTTTCCATGCTCAACGAGGCATGGGAACTCGGCGCTCGGCGCTTGGAGCTAGTCGAGACCGCCGACGACGGCAAGCGCAGATTATTCAAGATAAGCTTCGAGGGCATGGCCAAGGGCGGGAGGCGGCTGACGCTGGCGGGGCGCGAAAGACTGACAGTCCCGCTGGACCGCTGCGAGGTGACGGACATTGACTGACAAGAGCATCGACGGGGTCATCGACTCGTTTTGCCTCGAGCATGCATCCAAGGGGACACACAAATATTTTCAGCGCTATCGCATCGACCTGGCTTTTCAGGTTGCCTCGACAATGCTGACCGCCGACCTTGAGCGGGTCGCCACTAGAGAGAAGGTCGCGGTGTTCCCGCTGGTGCAAGTCGGCAGCGGCTATGAATATTCGGCGGTCTGGCAGGTCCACGAGGACGGCACAATCACCACGGTGGGCGATACCGCACGATCCTACGCCGTGGTCCACGCCGAGGACTACGACGAGGACACGGTGTTCATCTGCGACAATCTGCTTGAGGCGGCCGCCGTCGCGCAACTGACCGGGCAGGTGGCGGCCGTGATAGCCGACAGGACGGCATGGCGCGAGGTTGCCGAATATGCCCGGGAGGTGGAGAGCAAAAGGCACGACGCAGTTTTTATCTGCTCCGGCGGCTGGATAAGTCCGCGAGAGGCTAGGCAGGCGGGTTTTCCAGTCATTGAAGCTGCTGACAGTTGGGTGGACCTCTCCATCCGACATGGACGGGACGAGGCGGCCTCTCTCTTTCAAAGCGTGCTGGACGAGGCGCGGAAGGTCGCGAAGCACCACGTCGACATCCTCTCCCTCGACAACCTGCCAACGCCGAACAACGAACAACATCTATGGCATGGCGTTTTTCGTCGCAACACTCTGAACGCCGTCGTCGGAGCGCCCGAGTCGGGCAAGTCATTTCTTGCTATCGACCTAGGGCTTGCTATCGCCGCCGGTCTGCCCTCATTCCTCGGGCGGGAGGTCGCGCAGGGCGAGGTCATCTACCTTGCCGCCGAGGGCGCGGACGGCTTGCAAAAACGGGTTCAGGCGTGGCGAAAGGTCCACGGGGTTGACGGCGCTTTGCCATTCCATACCATCCCGCGCTCGGTCATTGTCTCCAACGACATGGCGCGGGAGGGGCTGATCTCGGCCATTAAGGACAGCGGCATAAAGGCAACCGTCCTTTTCGTGGACACGCTGTCGCGGGTCTACGACGGGGACGAAAACAGCAATCAGCACATGGCGGCATTTGTCCGCGCTCTCGACGATCTCCGCGATCAACTTGGTGGACCGGCCATCATCTTGCTTCACCACACGACCAAGAGCACGGGCGATCTTCGCGGTGCGGGTGCTCTGCTTGG
>JBAYOX010000044.1:0-10512 GCA_041678025.1 Aminobacteriaceae bacterium | reverse complement strand
CTCTACGAACCCTGAGGCGAACTGTTCCCCCACCCTTCTGTCGATGCTCTCGAAGAGCAGGCGTCGCTCGCGCCTCAGCCCCAGATAGAGCACATCGTACCTCTGATGGTCGCCGAGTTTCGTACGTTTTTCCCACGCCTCGTCCACACTGTCGCCGGTCAGCCTGCATATCTCAAGCGCGCGTACGACCCTTCTTATATCGTTCTCATGCAGCCTGTCCGCGCTGACGGGGTCGACCGAGCGAAGCATGGAGTGAAGGGTTGTCGCTCCCTGCTCGGACGCTATCTCCTCAAGCTCCCTTCGCATTTCCTCGCTCTTGGGCAGCTCCGAGGAGAGCATACCCCCGAAGAATGCCTCGAAGAAGAAGGGCGTTCCTCCGACAAGCAGAGGAGTGCGCCCTCGCGAGCGGATTCTGTCGACGGCGTCCGTGCAGCCCATGACAAAATCGGCGGCGGAGAACGTCTGGTCCGGGTCTGCAACGTCGATCATATGGTGGATAACCCTGCGCCTTGTCGAGACGGACACCTTGTCCGTTCCAACGTCCAGGTATCTGTAAACCTGGCGCGAGTCAACGGAGATGATCTCCGCTCCGAGCCTCTCGGCCAGAAGAAGGCTCGCCGAAGTCTTTCCCACCGCAGTCGGGCCGACAATCGCCACGACCGGAATACGCAAACTCATCAGCTACTCCCTCCCGAAGAAAGACTCGAGCTTGTTTCGCGACAACGTAAGAACTGTAGGACGACCGTGCGGGCACGTCCACGGCTGCTCGCACTGGTTGAGGTCCCTCCAAAGCGCGGCGCACTCCTCGGGCGACAGTGCGCCGCCGAGCTTCACCGACTGCCCGCAGGCGATTGTCGCCAGCCTCCTCCACAGGACCTCCTTCAGAGGTCTCCTGATATCCTCTGTCCACTCCAGGAGCACGGAGCGGAGCAAACGAACCGGATCCTCGTCCATGCCCTTTTGAAGAGACGGAAAGGCAGTGAGGTGCAGCAGTCCGTCGCACTCCTGGAAAACGAAGCCGACCTCTTCGAGGTGTGCCGAGTGCTCCCGCACCGACATGGAAAATGACGGAGGAAGTGGAATGGGCACCATGCACCTCTGAGTAACGGGCGGCCGGTCGGATAGATCGCGCAGCCGTTCGTACCTGATTCTCTCGTGAGCCGCATGCGGATCCATCACTGCAAGCGAATCGTCAACCTCGAACACGACGTATCCGGAGGCCATCACAGCCAAGAAATGCGCCTCGTTCTCCGGAGAAGCTGATTCCGTAACAGGCATCGACTCCGGGAAGGGAACGGACGACACCCTGTTGAACAGATCCTCCTCCTGTGCCGTGCGCTCCCGAGGGTAACTCAAGGGGTGGTGAGATTGACTTGAGGATGTGTTGATGCCCGTCGATGAGTACGTAGCGCCGCGCGGGTGAATCGATGAGGGCCTGCCTGAGAGCAGAAGTGTCGCCTGCTGCACGGCGTCGAAAACCTCTCCCGGATAGCGAAAACGCACCTCCGCCTTCGCCGGATGAATGTTGGCGTCAAGCATCTCCGGCGGAAGGGTGAAAAAGAGCGCCCAGTTTCCCGTCATAGTCCTGCTGAGAACCCCCGCCGCGCCCTTGATCAACGAGTCGTTGACTATTCGTCCGTTTACGAAGGCCGACACAAGGCTTCTCGTCTTGCCGGGGAAGGGCATCCACCAGCACTCAAGCCTCATGTTGGTTGTTGTCGACTCGCACATACGGATGTCTCCCCCAGCGGCGAAGGATGAGCCGCCGTCGCCCACCCCCCATATCTGTCGAAACAGCGACTCTCTGTCGCCGTCGCCAGCAGAAGAAAAGACCTTCTTCCCATCGTTTTTCCCGACGAAGGCGATCGAGGGGTACGCGACCGCGAAGTCCCGTACAAGGGACATAGCTCGCCTCGCCTCCGCAGCGGCCGATTTCATGAACTTTCTGCGCGCGGGAAGGGTGTAGAAGAGATCCTCCGCCGAGACCCTCGTCCCCTGTTGGGAGGATGTACGTGCATGTTGCAGGATGCTTCCACCCTCAATCCGCAACAGCGCCCCCTCCTCGTCACCCCTTACGCGCGACCGAATCTCCAGACGGCTAACAGCCGCGATACTGGCCAGGGCTTCACCTCGAAAGCCCAGAGAGGCCAGGGCCTCAAGCTCCTCGACCGTTCTTATCTTGCTAGTCGCGTAGCGAGCGACGGCCAGCGGGAGGTCATCGAAGGAGATGCCGCGCCCGTCGTCCTCTACAACGATTCGTACCTTCCCTCCCTCCGTGAGAGATACCGAGACCTCGGAGGCGTCGGCGTCTATGGCGTTCTCGACAGCCTCCTTGACTACGGAGGACGGGCGTTCTATCACCTCTCCGGCGGCAATGCGGGAGTAAACGTCCTCTGGAAGAAGAGAAATAGTCAATGCAGAGCCTCCTTGCACTTATCCACGAGGGAGTAAAGCAGCTCCAAAGCCCTGAAAGGGGTGAGCGTGTCGGGGGTCAGAGCCGCTATCTCCTCGACTATCCCGGAGCGTTCCGGGGAGAACAGAGTAAGCTGGCGCGCATCGGACTGCACGCGTTTCACTCCATGAGGGGAGACAGTATGAGCGGAGCATCTTTCATCCCTCTCGAACCTCTGAAGCAGCTCGAACGCCCTTTTAAGCACCTTCCTTGGAAGACCGGCCAGTCGTGCCACCTCGATACCGTAGGAGCGGTCGGCGCTGCCTCGAACAACCTGATGCAGAAAAAAGATCCCCTCCTCGTCCTCCTTGACCGCCATAGTCAGGTTCTCTATCTGCGGGTAGCGATCCTCAAGGCAGGTAAGCTCGTGATAGTGAGTCGCGAACATCACCCTCGGCGTCCTGCCGCACCCGTCGCACAGATGCTCAAGCACGGCCCAGGCGATGCTCATGCCGTCGTATGTCGACGTGCCGCGCCCCACCTCGTCGAGGATGACAAGGCTCCTGTCCGTGACGTTGTTCAGGATGTTGGCGGTCTCGACCATCTCCACCATGAACGTGCTCGCCCCGCGCGCAAGGTCGTCCCTCGCACCGATGCGCGTGAATATCCGGTCGCACAGCCCCATCGAAGCATGCTCGGCCGGGATGAAGCATCCGGTCTGCGCCATGACGGTCAGCAGCGCCGCTGTCCTCAGGTATGTCGACTTTCCCGCCATGTTCGGCCCAGTAATAAGGGCCACTCTCTTCTCCGACCCGCGCAGCGAGATCGAGTTCGGCACAAAGGGGAGGTCCCCCAGGCACTCCTCGACGACAGGGTGGCGAGCGTTCTTCACCACCAGGTCGTGACCGTCGTCGAGCACTGGACGTGTGTACCCCCTGTCGACAGCCACCTCGGCGAAGGAGGCGAGCACGTCCAGCGATGAGAGGGCGACGCCGAGCGCCTGTATATCCGCGACCCGCGAAAGCACCATCTCGATCAGCCCGTCGTACAGGGAGCTCTCTCGTTCGGCGATCTCGGAGGATGCGGACATTATCCTCTCCTCGAGCCCTTTCATCTCCTCCGTAATGAACCGCTCCGTGTTGACCAGGGTCTGCTTGCGGATGAACCAGTCGGGGAGGACCACCTCGTCGGAGTTCAGAACCGCCCTGCTCACCTCTATGTAGTATCCGAAGACCCTGTTGTACCCCGCCTTTATCCTCGGGATGCCCGTGGCCTGGCGCACACCTTCCACATACTCGTTCATCGTCTCCGCCGCGCCCGCCTCCACCTCGCGCCACTCGTCCAGCACGGTGTCATACCCTCTTCGTATGATCCCGCCCTGCGCTCTGTTCCTGGGCGGGTCCTCCTCAAGAGCGGAGCACAGCTCTGCCCCGAGGGAGGTGAAATCGGCGACGGACTCCATCCAGTGCGCAAGGGGCGTCCCCTCGCACAGCGGCAGTATGGAGGGCAGCAGGGATAGAGTATCGCGGATGCTGCTCAGGTCCTTAGGACTGCCAGTCCCGAGGCTCAACCGTGAAGATGAGCGCTCCACGTCACGGCAGCTTCCCAGCAGATCGCGCAGCGACCGCCGCTCCGACCCGTTGGACGCGAGCCACTCCACCGCGTCCTGCCGGTGCCCCAGCTCTTCAAGGTTCAGCAACGGCCTCAGCAGCCACTCGGCCAGCGTTCTCCTGCCCATCGTCGAGCGGCATCGATTGAGCGTGCGGAAGAGAGTCGGCCCGTCCTGCCCACCGTCGACCAGCTCAAGGTTTCTGGCAGTCGGCAGGTCGATATGCAGATAGTCGGCGGATAAGAGCGGCTGCGCGTGCTTTACATACTCCGCGGCAGTGAACTGGGTCTCCTGCAGATACTCGAGCGCGGCCGACGCGGCCCCCGCTCCGGGAGAGAGATCCTCCAGTCCGAAGGAGGCAAGGGTGGAAGCCTTCCAGAGCCGCAGCAGACGCCTGGTTCCCTGGACGGGGTTGAAGAACTCCTCGTCCCTCTGAATGGCGAAGCAGCCGGTCGAAAGAGGTGCCCACTCCGAAGGCTTAAGGCCGGGAGGGTGAAGAAGCTCTCCGGGTGCGAACGAGCCGAGTATTGATGCAGCCTCAGCCTTCGGGAACGTCCCCACCTCAAGGCGTCCCGTCTCGACCGACAGCAGCGCGACGGCCAGCTCCTTGCCAGCGCGGCAGATGGCAGCGAGTCTGCCTCCTGTTCCGGCCTCCTCGGGAACGAACGTGCCCGGAGTCACCACCCGGACGACCTTCCTCTCCACCAGTCCTCTTCCGTCGGGCTCCGTAACCTGCTCGCATATCGCGACCTTGTGCCCCGCCCTCACAAGCCTGGCGAGGTAGCCGCTCACAGAGTGCCACGGCACGCCCGCCATTGGGATGCTCTTCTCGGAGTCCCTTGCAGTTAGGGTGATGTCGAGGATGGACGACGCGGTAACAGCGTCGTCGAAGAACATCTCGTAGAAGTCCCCCATCCTGAAGAAAAGAATGCAGTCGGGGTACTGCTCCTTCCACTCGAAGTACTGAACCAGCATGGGCGTCATCTTTACATCGGAGGGCCTGCCTTCGGGGGATGTTGTTACACTGCCCGGAAAAGCACTCATGATGAACCCTCGCGGTCGATCCAGCTTTGCAGTATCACAGCCGCAGCCACCATATCGACCTTTCCCTTCCTGCCCCTTCTGGATACATCGCCCTCTATCAGGGCTCGTGTCGCTATGGTCGTTGAGAAACGCTCGTCGTGCAGTACAACCGAGACCGAAGGGTAGCGTCCGGCGAGTGAACGGGAGAGCTCCTCCACCCGTTCGGCCTCCGGCCCCCTCTCCCCTCCGGTTCGAATCGGCAATCCGATCAGAAGCACCTCCGGGTCATACTTCTCCACAAGAATGTCCATCTCACTCATCCAGTCGGACTCAGCCTGCAGAACGGCGATCCCCTGGGCGAACATCCCCAGGGGATCGCTTACAGCGACTCCAATACGGACAGACCCTATGTCAAGGGCGATAGTCCGTCTCTTCATTCGGCGGCCTTTCCGCCCGCCTGGCTCTCCACCATGCCCGGAAGGGCCTTGAAGAAGTCTTCCAGAGCTGATAGTTTTTTCCCGCCTCCCTGAGCCATGGCGGGCCTTCCTCCCCCTCCGCCTCCAAGGATAGCCGAGCCTTCTTTGACGATTTTTCCGGCGGAGACGCCCTTTTCAAGCGCCTTTCTGTCCGCCATGGCAATTATGGTCGCGTTTCCGTCCGCCACGGATGCCAGGACGACCACTTTGCCCTCTCCCTGCTCGTCTCCAGCTCCGGACTCGTCCGCCCTGCCCGGCTTCTTGTTCAGCAGCCTGTCGCCAACCTCGCGAAGGGCCTCCGAGTCCACGTTGTCGAATCGGGCGAACATGACCTTCACTCCGCTGGCGGACGCGCGGCGAAGAGAGCTCTCCAGCCTGCCGCTCAGGTGGTTTATCTTCATCTCCTCCATGGCTCGCGACAGAGACTTAACCTCGCCCATGAGGTTCTCGACCTTCTCGTGCACGTTCGCCTCGTCCGACGACAACAGCCCCGCCAGGGCGGCCAGAGTCCTCCACGAGCGCTGAAACGCCTCAAGCGCCTCCATTCCTGTGACCGCGACGATCCTGCGCGTCCCGGAGCCTATGCTCTCCTCCTTGAGTATCTTGAACAGGCCGATCTCGCCGGTCGAACCAACGTGCAGCCCTCCGCACAGCTCCGCGGAGAAGTCGGAAATCCGCACCACCCGCACGACATCCCCGTACTTCTCCTCGAAGAGCGCCTTCGCTCCCTCCGCTCGGGCGTGCTCCATGTCCGTCTCGGTCACGTCGAGGCGTTCGTTCGCCTGTATTCGTGAGTTGACCTCCCGCTCCACCGCGTCTATCTGGTCGCGTGTCATCGACTCGAAGTGGGTGAAGTCGAACCGAAGGACCTTGTCCCCGACCAGCGACCCCGACTGGCGAACATGCCCGCCAAGGACGCGCACAAGCGACTCGTGCAGAAGGTGAGTAGCGGTATGGTTGCGCCGTATCGCACGCAGCCGCTCGGCGTTGACGCACGCATGAACCGGGTCGCCGACCCTTAGAGTGCCCTCGACGACCCTAATAGAGTGTACGATAAGCCCCTTGGCGCGCAGAAATGTGTCAAGCACCTCGACCTTTAATCCGTCGCCGCCGAGCAACCCCATATCTCCTATCTGGCCGCCCCTCTCCGCATAGAACGGAGTGCGGTCGAGCACGGCCTCCGCCTCCTCGCCCTCGCCTACGGAGTCGACCTGTCCCCCATCCGTTATCAGCGCCTCCACGACGGACAGGGACGAACAGTCAGAGTAACCGATGAACTCAGTGTCGCCCAGCGACTCGTTCAGCTCGTTGTAGACGTCGCCGGTCATCTCGCTTCTCTTCTGCTTGCTCGACGCCCTGGCGCGCTCTCGCTGGGCCTGCATCTCCCTGTCGAACTCCTCGCGGTTCATCGTGAAACCGTTCTCCTGAACCATCTCGTCGGTAAGCTCGGGTGGGAAGCCGTAGGTGTCGTACAGCTCGAATGCCACAGCTCCGGAGAGAACACTCCCACCGGATGAACGCAGGCGCGACATCTCCGACTCCAGCAGCTCCGTCCCCTGATGAAGGGTGTGCCCGAAGCGCTTTTCCTCGACGTTGATAATCTGCTCGACCATGAGCCGGTTGTCGACTATCTCCCTGTAAGGGTCGCCCATCAGGTCAATAACATCGGGCACGAAGTCGAGCAGGAAGGGACGCTCAACCCCCAGAAGCCGCCCGAAGCGGGCCGCCCTGCGCAGAAGCCGACGGAGGACATACCCGCGACCATCGTTAGACGGCAGAATACCGTCGGCTATCATGAAGACGACCGAGCGAACGTGGTCCGCTATGACCCTCGCTGCAAGGTCGTTTCTCCTGTCGTCGCCGTATCTTATCCCTCCCAGGGAACACGCTCTGTCGATCAGAGGGCGGAACAGGTCCGTCTCGAAATCCGTGCGCACCCTCTGAACCACCGATGCAAGCCTCTCAAGCCCCATCCCGGTATCGATGTTCTTCTTCGGCAGCGGGACAAGTGTACCGTCCTTCTGCAAGTCAAACTGAGTGAAGACCAGGTTCCAGATCTCAAGATACCTGTCGCAGTCGCACCCAACCGCGCACTCCGGCCTCCCGCAAGAGTACTCCGGCCCTTGGTCGTACATGATCTCTGAGCACGGTCCGCACGGCCCCTGACTGCCCATGAACCAGAAGTTCGCGTCCTTGTCGAATCGCGAAATGCGCTCATCCGGAAGCCCTACCACCCTGTGCCACACGTCGTACGCCTCTTCGTCCTCTTTGTAGATGGTCGCGTACATACGGTCGGCTTCAAGCCCGATCACGCCGGTCAAGAACTCCCAAGCCCATGTGATGGCCTCGTGCTTGAAGTAGTCCCCCCAGGCGAAGTTGCCCAGCATCTCGAAGAACGTATGGTGTCGCGCCGTGCGACCTACGTTTTCGATGTCGTTTGTCCTCACGCACTTCTGGGAGGTGACCGCCCTCGGAGTCTCGGGCGTTCGTATCCCCAGGTAGTACGGCTTGAACGGGACCATCCCGGCGATGGTGAAGAGCAGCGAAGGGTCGTCGGGAATCAGCGAGAAGCTCGGTACATGCCTGCTGCCCTTCGAAACCCAGAAGTCAATAAACAACGAACGTATATCCCTGCCCGATCTCCACTGCATTTTCTCTGCGCCTCCAGTGATAAAACTCTCTATTCTCCGGCCGCTACGAGAGCAGGTCCGCCCTCGCCTTTTCGGCCCTTGCAACTATCTCGTTCCGGTCGACAGTCGGGAACTCCCCGTCGCGGTATATCCACCTTCCGGCGACCATAGTCCCGCAGACGTCCGCCGATGAACCGGCGTAAACGATGAAATGCGCGGCGTTGTCCGCGTCGATACCGACGTAGTGCGGCCTGTCGAGGTCCAGCAGAACGAGGTCGGCCGCCCACCCCTCACGGATGAGGCCGCACCTCTCGAAGCCGAGCCCCGCCGCTCCCTCGAAGGTCGCCATGCGCAGCGCATCGCGCGCCGAAAGGGCGGTCGGGTCCCTCTGTATCCCCTTGTGAAGAAGTGCCGCGCAGCGCATCTCCCCCCACACGTCCAGCCGGTTGTTGCTCGCCGCTCCGTCCGTGCCGAGGGCGATCTTTTTAGTCTTTTCGGCAATCCCGCGTAGATCCATTACCCCGCTGCCCAGCTTCAGGTTGCTGTTCGGGTTGTGTGCCACGGTCATCCTGGAGAAGTCAACCTCTCCGACGGTCTCGGCGTCTAGCCATACGCAGTGTGCGAGGATAGCGAAGGGGACGTCGAGCAGACCGCTGGACTCAAGGTACTCACTCACCGAGGACTTCAGCTCATCACGCAGGTACTCAAGCTCCCATTCGGCCTCCAGGAAGTGAAAGTGGACTCCCAGCGAACGCTCTGCCGCCGACTCGCAAATCTTTCGCATAGTCGGCAGGGGAACGGTATAGGGAGCGTGAGGGCCGAGCTGCACCGACACCATATCCCTGTGATCTTTCCACGTCTCGGCGAGCCGTAGCCCGTCCTTAAGCTTCTCCTCGTCGTCTCCGACAATGCCCCTGCAGGCAGCGCAGCGGAGCCCCGCCTCAAGGGATGCCTCGACAACCGCGTCCATCTCGAAGTACATGTCCGCGAAGGCCGTTACCCCGTTGGCCGCCATCTCAAGCAGAGCGGACTTCGTCCCCCAGTAAATATGCTCTCTGGTCAGCTTTGCCTCAGCAGGCCAGATCTTATCCTCCAGCCACTCCTTGAGGGGCGACTCCTCGCCTACGCCTCGGAGAAGGCACATTGCTGCGTGGGTGTGAGCGTTTACGAAGCCTGGGATGAGCGCCTTGTGCCCGCCTCCGTTGATTACCTTGTCGCCTGGCTCTGCCTCCAGCCGGTCGGCGATCGCGGACAGACGCCCGTCGCCGACGCGCACGGAGCAGAGCCTCCCCCGCTCCATCTCCCCGTCCAATACCAGAACGTCTCTGAACAGAGTTGACATACCTACTCCTCCCAGCTCTTCATGTACTCCTCCTGCTCCTCGGTCATAGAGTCGAGCTTGATTCCAAGGGAGTCCAGCTTTGTCCTCATCACGCCCCTGTCGATCTCGCGCGGTACGTCGTAAAGGCCGGGGTTCATCCTGTTTCGCGACATGTATATCGCCGACTCAAGCTGCAGGGCGAAGCTAAGATCCATTATCTCTATAGGGTGCCCGTCGGCGCAGGCCAGGTTCACCAGCCGCCCCTCTCCGAGCAGGTGAAGCCTACGTCCGTCCTTCATCACGTACGACTCCACTCCGGGGCGCGACTCCTCGACCGAAACCGCAAGCTTTGCGAGGTCTTTCTTGCATATCTCCACGTCGAAGTGCCCGGCGTTGCCCAGAAGCACACCATCCTTCATGGCCTCGAAGTGCTCGGCGCGAATCACACGCGTGTTGCCGGTCAGAGTAAGGAAGATGTCTCCGCGAGACGCGGCCTCCTCCATCCCCATCACCTCGTAGCCGTCCATCAGCGCCTCGAAGGCCCTGTGCGGGTCTATCTCCGTCACAATCACCCTCGCCCCCATAGCAGACGCCCGCATCGCCACCCCGCGGCCGCACCAGCCGTAGCCGACGATGACCACGCTCTTCCCTGCGACAAGCATGTTGGTCGTCCTCATCAGCCCATCCATAACCGACTGCCCCGTGCCGTAGCGGTTGTCGAACAGGTACTTGCTGAGGGCGTCGTTCACCGAGATCACCGGGAAGGCGAGCACACCCTGCTCCACCATCGAACGAAGCCTCTTCACCCCGGAAGTCGTCTCCTCGCAGGCCCCGCGGACCTTCGGCAGCAGATGTTTCATCTCCGTGTGCAGCAGGGCGCACAGATCAGCGCCGTCGTCCACGACAACGTCCGGGCCGACTGCCAGAGCGGAGCGCGCATTCTCGAAGTACTCGTCAGTGCTCATGCCGTTGCGACTGAACACAGCGACGCCGTTTTTAACCAGCCCGGCACACACATCGTCCTGGGTGGATAGCGGATTGCTCCCCGCTGCAACTACTCG
>JBAYOX010000043.1:0-10515 GCA_041678025.1 Aminobacteriaceae bacterium | reverse complement strand
GCTCCGCAAGGTGGACCTCTCGGAGGGCAGCTCCTGCACAATTGCCTTGCGGGACGAGCGGCGAACGACCGCCGACCTTACCGGCACGGCGGCGGCCGCTCTGGACGCTCTCCGAGAACTGGCCAAGGCGGGAGGGGTCATCTCCCTTGAGGCGTGGCGACAAGCGGTGTACGCCAAGGCGGAGGGCGAGGGGCGGACGGCGGAAACGGCGCGAAAGGCGTTCAACCGCGCCCGGCAGGAACTCCAAAAGGCAAAGGTCATCTCCGTCAAGGGTGGTGTGGTCCACCTTAAAACCACGCCATCGGAAAAGGATACCAACGCCATCGTAAAGGAAAACCATGTAGAAGGGAAGGATGAAAACCTCGTCGAGGATAATGAGAAAAGCCGCGCCGTTTAAGCGGTGAAAAAGCGGCGGGACATGCGGGAAAAACAGGCGGGACATGGCGAAAAATCGCCATCGTGACCGGCGGGACACGGGACATGAGGTAGTCTTTCTCATGTCCCTTTTGTTGTTTTTCTTTTAAGAAACGTGCAAAGCTTGATGGATACCAAGATAAAGCGCCTTGGATTGTAGAAGCGGGACAAACGGGACATGCTGATTTTCCCCTTGTCCCACTGTTTGGCGCAAAGCTCCTGAAGCGGGACACGCCCCTCCCCCCCCCTTTAGGGGGGAGGGCGTATGTCCCGCTAGGCTTTGTTTCGCGTTGTCACGGTCCCGGCGGCCGGGTCTCTTTTTTTGCCTGGGTTGATGATCTGCTTTGGGCGAGGTCCGCCTAGGCCGAGGTGCAGACCATTCACTCCGGCCGGGGTGCTGACGATTATTTTTCCTCGGTGGCGGTATTCTTTCTCGCGGTGGCGGTTTTTCCCGGTGGCGCTTTTTCCTCGTGGGCGATCCCGTGGCCGGGTTGTCCTCCGGGCGGGGTGCAGTCCGTCCACCTTGACCAAGGGGCTGGCGATTATTTCCTGGTGGCGGTTCTCCCTCGGGTGGCGGTTCTCCCGGCTGCTGGCCTCGGTGGTACAGTCGCAGAGGGCTGGCCTCCACCTTGGCCGGGTGCTATGCCGGTGGGCGTGGGCTTCAACATCTTGGCGGCCGGTGCTATCCATCCCCCTGGTCGGTCCCGGCTGGTACAGGTGTAGAGGCTGGTGTCCATTCCGCAGGGTGGATAGTCAAATCTATCGGTGGCGATCCCGCCCCGCACGGGCTGGCGGTCGCCCGTCGCCATCGTCCGCACGGGCGAGGCATGGCGGGCTACTGGCGGCGCTTATCCTCGTAGATGCTCGGGGCGCAAGGCTGGCGGCCTTGGGCTGGCGGGTCTTGGCCGGGGTGCAAGCCGGGCGAGGGGTACCACGAAAATAAAAAAGGTACTGTCCGGGCTGTGAACGTCAGGGGTCGGGCACGGCGCACCGATCACCCGCACAAAGTTTAGAAAAATCGGGTTGCCATTGTCTAATCGAGGATGCAAGATATATTGTATTCTATGGTGATAACTGGCTTTGTCGATTTTCGCATTGGTCACTCTCATTAACTCGGGTGGCCAGTCGGTTAACAATTGAAGGGGTGGTGACGTGGTAGCTACTGACCTTGAAGAGGCTGCTCTTGCTCATCTTGTGCCGGGCTTGAGGCGGGGTGTCCATCTGCTTGAAGCCCTCGACAGTCTGGGCGGTCATGTCGCTGTCGCTTGGGGCGATGTTCGGGTGCTGGGCGGCAACCATGCGGCGCAAGCGGAAAGACGGGCTGAACTGCTGGAAGAGCTGGAAGCTATGCCGCTGAAGCTGGTGAAGGTCGCACGAAAGATTAGAGACAATCCTCCCGATAGTCAGCGGGGGCGATACGTTGCCGGGCTGTTGCGGGGTTTGTCTGGCGAGGACCTACGACGGGCGGCGAGACTGTCCGACAGGAAGATAGAAGATTGCCGAAGGTGGCTGAAGTCCATCATGGCGGCCTGTCGGTAAAAGCCCAAGCTCGATTGAACCGGGGCTATTCCTCTGGGGCTTCATTCTGTGGTGATGCTCTTGGGATGGTCCCGTTCCGGGCTTCACCCCCGTGGTGAACCTCCCCGGCCGGGCTGTTTTCCCCCCATATCGCCGCACGCCCTCCAAAACGCCACAGGTTGAACCTGTTTGCGTTCGGAGGGTAGTTCCATCCTCTCGTGGTCAAATAATCGCTCCTGTGGCGTTCTGGGCGGTCGTGTTTTCATTGACGGCACTCTCGGGCGTTCATACCCTCCTGACACACTCGTTTTTGAGAACTCCGCTCACAACGGCGGCTTGGCCGTGGGCGGCTTGCAGATCGGCGGTGTCAAGGTGCTCGTAGAACCGCGACGTGGTGCTTATCGAGGCATGGCCAAGCAAGGCGGCGACCAGGGCGATATTGCCGGTGCTCCGTAAGAACTCCGTAGCGCACAGGTGGCGCAGTCCGTGAATTTTCAAGGGCTGGCCGGTCCTCCCCGACGCGCGCCTGATCTGCCGTCCGAAAACATCCGGGTTCAGCTTTGTTCCCTGCTCGGTCGGGAATACCCAAGGACAGCGCCAAGCAGCCGGATGAAGGGCGATGAACCGCCGCATCTCCCGCATTACCTGGGGCGATACTGGTACGGTCCTCCCCTTGCGGGTTTTTGTCGCCTCGGGGCGCAGGTGGATTAAAAGGGACCGCTCGTCAATGTCCTCAATCCGCAGGGCGCATAACTCCCCGCGCCTCATGCCTGTATCAAGCGCAAGCAGTACCATCGTCCGAAGGCGGCGCTCGGTGTATCGCCCCATGTCCAATGCCGCAAGAAACGCCTTCACGTCATCCAACCGTGGCACATCCGCTCTCTTGCCGGGCAGTCTGCACTTGACGTTTTCCATCGGGTTTTTGCTCAAAACACCCTCGCTCGCGAGGAAAGAGCAGAATGCCCTCATGACCTTTACACGGGTGAAGCGGCTCCACTCTTTCTCTGGCTCGGAGACGAACGACAGGACCGCCGGTCTGGGGTTTTCGAGAAACCTCGGGTGCTCCCGCAGGAACGGGGCGATTATGTGCTTGTAGTTATCAAGGGTGTTTTTCGCAAGCCCTTCGGCCTTTCGGATGGATAGAAACATGTCGAGGGCTTCATGGGCGCTCTGATATGCGGTCTTTATGGGTATTGCTACTGCTGGCATGGTGAATATCCTCCCTTCCCTTTTCGGCGGGTCGTGGAGGAAAATGTCAAGGCCGAAGGGTCTTGTTGGTGACCCCTTCCCTAATGAAAACAGGGCTCTCGCATGGACTGCGAAAACCCTGTATTCATCAGATGGTGGGTGGTACAGGACTCGAACCTGTGACCTCTTCCGCGTCAAGGAAGCGTTCTTCCTCTGAACTAACCACCCAACAAGGAAGCATTCTACAGACCGTCCTCGTCTTTGTCAAGGAGCTCCTGGGATTTCTCTTTTTTAGTAGAGAGTGCCTCCATCCAAGGCGGAGTCTTCCACTTCTTTTTCACGGCAGCCCTTGAAAGGGCTCCTGCAAACAGCGCTCCCCAGTAGGCGTAGGGGGACTTCGTCTTTAGCCCTACAACAAAGAACAGCAGGCACAGGGAACCGAATAAGTTCCTGTAGGTCACGACGCTTTTTCTCCGCTTTTTACCAAGGCGTCCCCAGTAGATAGTGAGGTAGAAGCAGGGCAAACTGCGGGAAGTAGCTCGTAATGAGCAGTGTCGGTACCCACGCCAGCAGTATTATCCACAAAGTCGGTGCCATCATCTCGTTTATCGGCGCCTTCCCCAATCGCCCTCCCAGATACAAGACCGGTGCCGCCGGAGGTGTTATGCAACCGAGGCCAGTGTTAACACTAACGATGGCAGCGTAGTGTATCGGGTTGAACCCGAGCTCGATGATTATCGGCATCAGGATGGGGGTCGTCAGTGTTACGCTGCTGATGTCGTCCATGAGCATGCCCATTATTATCAGGAATATGTTGATCATGAACAGTATCACCCATCTGTTGTCCGAGACGGCCTGGAAAAGCCCGAGCATCTTTCCCGGAAGGTTTTCCATTATGTACAGACGGCTGAGCATCATGACCGAGTAGAGCATGACCATGACAACTCCAGTGGTGACAGCCGATTCGACGAGTGAATCCCACAGTCCTTTGAGGGTAAGTCCTTTGTATACGAACATGCCGGTGGGAATGGCGTAGATGACCGCAACAGCAGCGGCCTCGGTGGGCGTCATAATCCCACCGTAGATGCCGCCCAGCACTATGAAGGGAAGCATAAGGGCTGGAAGGGCCACAAAGCCCCTCTGCTTTATCAAGGCCATCTTTTCCTTCCCACTGGGAGGATTGCTGACTTTGACATTCGGGTTATCGCGCACCAGCCAGACATTAACAAGGCAGATAAGGGTCGTCATCATGATGCCGGGGACGACGGTCGAACGGAAGCATGCAAGTATAGACTGTCCGCCTATCCAGGCGAAGATGATGAGCGTTGAGTTCGGCGGGATGAGCATTCCGAGCAGAGAGGCGTTCGACATGACCGCTGCCGCTATTCCGCGCGGGTAGCCGGCCTCCTCAAGCCTCGGGAACATTATCGAGCCTATGCATGATAATGTTGCGCAGGCCGAACCGGTTATAGAGCCGAAAACGGCGCAGGAGATAGTACCGACGACTCCAAGGCCGCCCTTGATCCTGCCTACGAAGAGATCGACCAGGTCTATTAGCTTCTCTCCGATTCGTCCTCTCTCCATTATGCCGCCCGCCATTATGAAGAGGGCGATGGATATCAGGGCAATGCTGTTCATGGAGCTGAAACCGTAGGGGAGGACCAGCGAGGAGGCGTACCCGGCCCCTGAAGGGCCGCCGAAGAAGAGAAGCCAGGCTGTTGAGGCCATAAAGCTCATCGGTACGGGGACTCCGAGCATAAGGGTGACGAGAAGGATCAGTACTGCAACGTAGATCATGATACTCCTCCTTTAATAAGCAGTCGGAGATTCCTGAAAAGCCTCACAGAGAAGTAGTACGTCATGAAGATCAGGCCAAGGAATATCGCAAGGTAGGATGTCCAGAGCGGGATCTGCCAGATTGTGGTCTGGGGGATGGCGATTCCGGTGCCCAGAGGGCCCATGAATCCAAACATGAAAAAGTCGTACCCGTACCAGGTGAACAACAGGCTTACCCCGACCGTAATCACATTACGTATTACGACGACCAGGCGCTTGAAAGTGCCCTCTTTCATATAGGAGTCGATTACGTCCGCAGATACGTGCGTGTCATTGTAAGCCCCGTAAGCGCCACCCATAAAATAGAGCCAGAAGGCCAGCAGTTTAACCCATTCCTCAAATCCGTACAGGTCTCCACCAATGATGTAGCGCGTGAACGCCGCAGCCGATATGACGACGGCTAAAAGAAGGGAGGACACAACGCAGACTGCCGAGAAGAAAAAGAGCAGAATCCGGTCTATTTTGCTAACATTTTCAGGACGGTTCTCGGGGAAGCATCCTGAGAGCTCATTGTCCGCCATAAAAATCTCCTTTCCGTTCCGAGGAACCGCGGGAGGCGATGCCTCCCGCGGTCACCGCAGTTACTGTGAAAAGCCTATTTTGGTGCGTATTCGTTCTTGAACTCCTCGATCAGCTCGGGGGTAAACTTGTCCTTCAGCTGGTCCCAGGTCGCGGATACCTTCGTGAAAATGGGAAGGAGTTCCTCAGCCGTGTAAGTATGAACTTCTATGCCCTGCTGGCGCATGAGCTCCAGGTGCTTCTCCTGGTCGGCCTTGGCAAGCTCGATTCCGGTCTCGGTTATCTTGTTGCAGGCCTCTGCTACGATGGCCTTGTCCGCATCCGATAGCTTCTCCCAGGTCTTCATGCTGATCAGGTAGTTGAAGTTCTCAAGGGAGTAGTTGAGGTCGTACCAGTACTTGAGAACATCCTTGAGCATGGAGTAGGCGGCCGTGGGGGTCATGCCGTCGACGCCGTCTGCGACGCCGGTCTGCAGAGCGGTGTAGACCTCTGCCCAGGGCACGGTAACAGTGCGGAATCCCATGGCTTCCGCGCCAAGCTTGTAGACGTCCATATTAGGAATACGAACAAGGAGACCCTTTTCAACATCTGGGTTCAGAGGTTCGTTCGCCGGCTTCGTGCTTCCGATGCCGATGAAGCCTTCCACCTGGAAGCCAAGTAGCTTTACGCCCAGGCGGGAGGTCAGTTCGTCCATCTTCTTGAAGAGCCAGCCGTCAGCTGCGAAGACCTTCTTGGCCTCGTCGAAGTTACGCACAAAGCAGTTGATGTACGTAACTTCAAGGCGAGGGTCGAACTGGCTGGGAACGGAGATAGCAGCCATATCGATCGTGCCGCGGATCAGTTCCTCGAACACAAGCGTGTAGTCCCCCAGCTGGTTGGCGGGGTAGACCTGTATCTCGATGCGTCCGTCGGTATTTGCTTTCACTTCGTCCGCAATCTGATTCATCAGCTTGGTGGCTGTGTGCTCAACGGGGACCTGGCCCGCGAAACGCATTATCAACTCTGGCTCGCCAAAAGCCGAGTTTGGAACGATGAGGAACAAAACAAGGGCGGATAGGATAACAGTCGTAACAAATTTCTTTGTCTTCTGCATTACACTAGCACTCCTTTCGTCTTTGTGGTACTCATCGATAAACCGCTGTGTCCGCGCAAAAAACCACACTATTCGATCGGGATGACACACCCCCCCTCTTCTTTTATGCCGCGCGGGAGTCGGCAGGGTTAAAATGCCTCCTGAGCCGTTCTGGCGATTATCTCCTCCTGATGGTACTCGTCAAGATCGACGAAATAATCGCTGTATCCCGCAACACGGACGAGAAGGCTTCTGTACTCGTCCGGGTTTTTCTGTGCCTTTCGTAGCGTCTCCGTGTCGACCACGTTGAACTGAATATGGTGACCGCCGAGCTTGAAGTAGGTCCTTATCAGCTGAGCCATCTTCTCAAGTCCGGTATCGCCCGCGAGGACGGACGGCAGGAAGCGCTGATTCAGCAAGGTTCCTCCCGACTTCACCTGGTCCATCTTACTCAGAGACTTCACAACCGCGGTCGGCCCGTTTCTGTCAGCACCGTGAGAGGGGGAGGTACCATCGGATTCGGGAGCGTGCGCAAAGCGACCGTTCGGAGTGGCGCCAAGCTTCTTTCCGAAGTAGATATGGCAGGTTGTTGACAGCATATTAACGCGATAGGTCGGCCCCTTGGGGGAGTGTTTTCCGTCTATCGCGTCAAGTAAAGAGGCGTACACTCTCTGCATTATCGAGTCGGCAGCATCGTCGTCATTGCCGAAGAACGGGGTCCGGTTCCACACGAACTGGCGCATCTCCTCCCACCCCTCCCAGTTCTCATTCAGAGCTCTGAGTAGGTCGCCAATGTCCAGCGCCTTGTCTTCGTATACGTGTTTCTTGAGGACAGAGAGGCTGTCAGTCACCGTTCCTATCCCGCAACACTGGATGTAGTCGGTGTTATAGCGCGCTCCACCGTCGTAGTAGTCTCTGCCGTTCTCGATGCAGTCGTGGATCAGAACAGAAAGATAGGGAGCGGGAGCGTAGCGCGCGAACATCCTCTGGATATAGTTGTCTGTTCGAATCTTCGTGTCAACGACGTACTTCAACTGCCTCTCGAAGGCACCGTAAAAGTCGTCGAACGAGGCAAAAGACGCCGCGTCGCCGGTCTTAAGCGCTATCTGCTTGCCAGTCAGCGGGTCCACCCCGTTGTTAAGAGCGAGCTCCATTATCTTGGGAACGTTGAGATAGCCGTGGAGGATGTAGGCCTCCTTGCCGAATGCACCGGTCTCTATGCAACCACTGGTACCACCAGCCCTGGCGTCCTCGACCGATTTCCCCATTCCGACCTGCTCCATTATGACCTCGTCCGTGTTGAATGCCGAAGGATAGCCTGAGCCTCTGCGCATCACCTTGCATGCGTACCTCAGGAAGCGGCTGGGTGTTTTGGATGAGATATGCACGCTGGCCTGCGGTTGGAGCAGCTGAAGCTCGTCCAGAACATCAAGGATCAGGAAGGAGACGTCGTTAACTCCGTCGCTTCCGTCCTCGTTCAATCCTCCAAGGTTGATCTGGGTGAAGTCATTGTATGTGCCGCTCTCCGCCGCCGTAACGCCGACCTTGGGGGGTGCCGGAGTGTTGTTGACCTTGATCCAGAAGCAGGAGAGCAACTCTTTGGCCCTCTCCTTGTCGAGGGTGCCCTCAGCAAGACCCTTTTCGTAGAATGGGCGCAGGTGGATGTCGAAATGCCCTGGGGACATCGCGTCCCACCCGTTCAGCTCAGTTATCGTCCCCAAGTGAGAGAACCAGTAGGTCTGTACGGCCTCCTGGAAGTCACGCGGTGCGTTCGCGGGGACACGGCGGCAGACTTCGGCTATCTTGAGCAGCTCGGCCCTTCTGACCTCGTCATTCTCGGAGGCTGCCATCTGCTCTGCCAATTCTGCGTGTCTGTTCGCGAAGACTATCGACGCATCGCAGGAGATATCCATGGCCTGCAGCTCCTCATCCTTCTCTGTGGCGTGAGGGTCGTTGATCCAGTCAAGCGACTCGCGAGCCGAGGCTATCTTCCTCTTCATGTCAAGCAGGCCGGTCGAGTAGATCGTGCCGTCCAGGGCTGTGTGCCCCGGCGCCCTCTGCTCCATAAACTCGGTAAAACAGCCGGCCTCATAAAGGGCAAGCCACTCCTTCGGAAGATTGGAGAAGACGCGGTCGCGGACAGTACGCCCTTCCCAGTAAGGAATAACCTTTTCCGTGTATAGGCGGATGTCCTCTCCGTTGACGCGGTAACCGGTCATGGGTCTAGTGTTCAGAATCTCCAGATCACGGGCTGTGTGGCAGTTCAGTTCAGGAAAGGTCGAAACCGCCTTGGGCGCCGGCCCTCTCTCCCCCACAATAAGCTCGTCGATACCGATATAGATAGTCTTCTTTTCACACAGGTTCTTGAAGTTTAGCGCCCTCATTACAGGTGACGGATACTTACCGTCATTCTCCGTGTAAAACTCGGTCGTCAGAAGCGCCCGTTCAATTGAGATACTCGGGAAGGTCTCGAAGCTTTCTTTTCTAAGCCGCTCAATTCTCTCATTCATCTCGCTTAGCCTCCCTTTACAGCGATAATACCTCGCATTTCAAACATGGACAGAACTCTGCCGACTTCCTCCTCTGACGGCGGCTTCGTGCCCTCCATCCTGTACTCCATACTCAAGTTCTTATACTTGCCTGAACCAATAGAGTGATACGGAAGAATGTTGACTCCGGTAACGCTCTTCAGCTCAAGCACACAGTCTATCATGGCCATGATCTCGGCATCGGAGTCGTTCACTCCGGGAATGAGAGGAATCCTGACGTTGATCTTTCCTCTTCCCCGCTCGTGTAGCCTATCGTCCAGACTACGCAAGTTGGCAAGTATCCTGTGATTATTCACGCCAGTATAGTGTTTATGCAGTTCCTGGTCAATCATCTTCAGATCGAACAGAAAGATATCGGCAGTTTCGGCGGCCAGCAGCAGGTCCTCCTCCCGGCAGTAACCCGAGGTGTCCACCGCCGTGTGTATCTCCTCGGCGTGCAGCGCCTTCAGGCAGCTTACCAGAAATTCGGGCTGTAATAACGGCTCACCTCCGGAGAAGGTCACTCCGCCCCCGGACTCATCGTAGAACGGAATATCCCTTTTTGACAGACGCAGGACATCCTCCACCGTCATCTCCGTCCCTACGAACTCGATCGCTCTAGTTGGACAGACCTGTTCACACTTCCTGCACTCAACGCATTTTGAAGAATCAAGAACGACCCCTTCAGCTACGAGGCTCCTGGCCCCCATGGGACACTCCCGCACACACCTTCCGCATCCGATGCACCTGTTGGGATGATAGGAGGGTGCTGGGAGGGGGGAGATCCCTTCTGGATTATGACACCACCAGCATGAGAGCGGGCACCCCTTGAAGAAGAATGTCGTTCTTATGCCCGGTCCGTCGTGGATCGAGTAACGCTTGACGTCAAAGATACAACCTGAAGGCTCTTTCCCAAAGTCCATTCTATGTTTGACCACCGCTTGTATTGTTTAATTTGTCTAACCCAGGCGCTGTATACGAGAGAAATACAACCGTCGATTCAGGCAGGGAGAGAAAGGCTGAGAGACTCTCTCTCCCGGATATACATTACTATAATGGGCTATCGAACGCTGCAGAATGCAGAACGTCCGATCCTCTGCCACGGTCTAAACTACGTTCGACTCCATTATATGCTCGCCCCTGGCGAAACGCCGGTAGTCGAGCATTGTGAAATCTATGTCGGGTTTCTGTCCGACAATATGCTGTGCAAGTATCTTCCCTGCGACTGGTGCAAGCATAAAACCGTGTCCAGAGTAGCCCGTCGAGTGGAAGAAATTTTTTACATCTGTCTCACCTATAACTGGCTGGGCATCCGGCGTCATATCGTACTGTCCCGACCACTGCCTGGCAACCCTGATGCCCCGAGTCCTTGGCAGGAGCTTGACCAGTATCCTCGCCATCTTCTCGGCGAACTGCCATGTAGTGTTGTTCTCAGGGTCT
>JBAYOX010000042.1:0-10719 GCA_041678025.1 Aminobacteriaceae bacterium | reverse complement strand
TAGGTGTCCACTGCGTCTCCTAGGTCCGGCCTGTTGATATCCTTGATACCTATCTGCGACGGGTCGCCGATGTGGATAGGGGCACCGTGCACTGCCGGGAATCGACCTGTGCAGAGCACCGCCTTGGGAACCATCGCCGCTGGAATCGGGCGCATGCTGACCACCACCGGCCCCCTTAGCGCACCCGCCGGGGTACACTGTATGTCGGTGACATACATCGGCACGTTCCTGTTCTGCTCGATGTGACGAACCGGTATGCCCGCCTCCAGCAGCGCCCCCTCGAAGGAGAAGGAGCAGCCCAGTAGGAAGCCCACAAGGTCGTCCCGCCAGTACTTCTTGACGTCGGTCGGCTCGTCGACGCAGACCCCGTCCTTCCAGACGCGGTATCGGGGGATATCAGTCGAGATGTCCGCCCCCGGCGCCACGAGCCTCGGCTCCGGGTCTCCCGGCTCGGTCACGTCCAGTATCGGGCAGGGTTTGGGGTTTCTCTGCGCAAAGACCAGAAAGTCGTAGGCCAGGTCCCGCGGCAGCACCACCAGGTTGCCCTGCACGTGCCCCTTGCACATCCCCGGTGTCGGCAGGGTCCACTTCCCCTCCCTTATCAGCTTCCGCACCTCTTGCGGCGTGCTGTTCGCGTAGTCCGACGCCTTCATATATCCAGCACCTCCCGGATGTTCCCGATAACCACGCCGTTCGTCTGCAACACGCTTCTAATCCGGCGTGCGAACTCCACCGCCGACGGATTGTCGCCGTGCAGGCAGATCGAGTGCGCCTTCAGCTTTATGTCCGTCCCCTCGGCGGAGCGTATAATCCCCTCTTTAACAAGCCGTACCATTCGCTCGGCGGCCTCCTCCGGGTCGTGTATGAAGGCCCCCGGCTTGCTCCGGGGGACGAGTGAGCCGTCGTCCATGTACCCCCTGTCGGCGAACGCCTCCGCCGCGTAGGGGATGTTCTCCTCTGCCGCCGCCTGTTCGAAGAGGGAGTTTGCAAGCCCCATGAGAATCAGCTTTCCCCCGGCGTCGCGCGTGGCACGGGCAATCGCCTTCGCCATCGCGAGGTCCTTCGCTGCCTGATTGTACATAGCACCGTGGGCCTTCACATGCTGCAGGCGCACGCCGTGCGCGGCACAGACGGCCTGAATCGCCCCGATCTGGTACAGGGTGAACGCGTAGACCTCGTCGGGCGAGCACCCCATAGTCCTGCGTCCGAAGCCCTGCAGGTCCGGGAAGCCCGGGTGAGCCCCTACCGCGACCGAGGCCTCCTTGGCCGCCTGGACCGTGCGAAGCATAACCTCGGGGTCTCCCGCGTGAAAGCCGCAGGCTACGTTCGCCGAGCTGACGTGCTCCATAACCTCGCGGTCCATACCCATGCGCCACGGGCCGAAGCTCTCGCCCAGGTCGCTGTTAAGGTCAATTCTGAACATTACTCCACCTCCCCGATCTCCTCCCACGAGACCGTGTGCTCGGCACCGTCGACGCGCAGTATCGCTTCTCCGCTCGTCCGCGCCCCAAAAATGGCAAAGGGGGTATCACGCGGCGACGAGCGCCATGAGGCGCGCAGCGCGCGCAGTTCATCCCTCGCCCTCGCCTCGTCCCGAGCCAGCTCGACGGCCTCCTTCACCGTCGTCCTGACAAACCTGACGCCTGCTCCGGGCAGGCGCTGCGACAGGGCGGCCGTATCCACTGAGCAGACCACCCCGATCTTCGTGTATCCGCCCGTCGTCTGACGGTCGGCCAGCATTACTATAGGCTGTCCGTGCCCGGGAACCTGCACCGCGCCGAGAGGAATGGCGTCGGAGATTATGTCCGCCACCCCAGTGTGCTCGATCTGCTCGCCTTCCATCCGGTACCCCATACGGTCCGCGCTGTTGGAGACCGTGTATTCAGTACCGTAGAAGGACTCCAAGCCCTTTTCCGTGAAATAGTCCTCCTGAGGTCCCGGTATCACTCGCAGCGGTGCGTCGGGATCCCTCGACGGACGAAGCTCCTCAGGGCAGACCAGCCCCTCGCACAGGCTCCACAGAGGGGGGGGCTCAGCGCATCGAATCGTGTCGCCCTTTTTGAGCGACCTTCCCTCGAACCCTCCCACCCTGGCACGAGTGTAGGTTGAACGGCTCCCCATGACCAACGGCACGTCGAAACCTCCCGACACGCAGAGATACGCCCTGCATCCGGAGACGGGGCCGCTGAAACTGATCACGTCCCCGGTTCGTACGGTCACGGCGGTCCAGTTCGCCAAGGGCGTTTCGTTGACCCTGAAACCCAGCTCCGCGCCCGTGACGACCACGACCGCCTCTCCCTCTATGACCGTAAGCGTAGGGCCCATAAGAGTGATCTCAAGCGCTGCGGCGTTCTCTTCGTTGCCGACCAGAATATTGCCCATCCGGAACGACTGCATGTCCATAGCCCCAGCGACCGGCATACCCTTGCCCTGGTAACTCCAGCGCCCCGAGTCCTGGGCGGTGGTCAGCATCCCCGGAAGCTGCACCGAGAAGACGACAGGCCCCGTCATGCCGACACCTCCTCCTCCAGAATCTCCGGACGGTATGAGCGCGAGGCCGTCGCGGACTCAATCTTTTCGAACTCGGCCCTGTCCGCCGGGCGGAAACGAACCCACATCCCAGCCTCAAGGAAGATAGCGGGCTCTCGCACCGGGTCGAACATCATCATCGGCGTACGCCCTATCAGCTGCCACCCTCCGGGACTGGCTATCGAGTAGATGCCGGTCTGCTTTCCGGCGATGCCTACGGAGCCCGCGGGGATAAGCTCGCGCGGGTTTTTCAGCCGCGGAGTCTCAAGCGATGCGTCCATCCCCCCGAGGTAGGCGAATCCGGGGGTGAAACCAAGCATGTAGCAGTAGCAGTCGTTCGAGGAGTGCCGCCTTATCACCTCATCCGGTGAAAGTCCGGTGTGCTCCGCGACGTTACCCAGGTCGGGACCGTGATCCCCGCCGTAAAGGGTCGGGACCACTACTACCCTTCTTTTGGCCGTGTCCACGTCCGCGCCGGACGAGGACATCATTTCCTCTAGTCTCCTATAAAGCGCATCTACGTCGGCCACGACCGGGTCGAAGTAGACCGCGAGCGATCTGTAGGTCGGAACGGCGTCAAGGAATCCGGGGAGCTCAGCCCTCCCGACCGAGGCCGCAAGCGCGGCGACCCGTCGGTTTATCTCCATATCGATGGCGTCGCCATACTCTACGACCACGCAACCGTCGCCCGCGGCAAGCAGCCTGGGATAATCTCTGTCAGCCACTCATTCACCGCCTCCTTTCCCTTCGGCGTAAACTCCTGCCCGCAGACTTATTTGAAGAGCTGCACGATGCCCGTGAAGGAGTTGAAGCCCATCCAGGCCGTGAAGACCACTATCACCCAGCCCAGAGCCGACATCCACACGGGATGCCTGTACTCCTTCATTATGTTCCTGTTATGCGCGGCTAGCAGTACGCAGCCAAGCGACAGGGGCAGTATGAGCCCGTTGAGCGAGCCGGCCACGATCAGCAGTGTAACCGGACGACCGACGGTCGCGAGGATGGATGTGGACGCCAGGATGAATCCGATTATCCAGAAGCGGTAGTAGTCATCCACGAACTTGAACAGGGTGCGAAGGAAGGAGACCGATGTGTAGGAGGCCCCCACCACCGACGTTATTGCCGCCGCCCAGAGGACGACACCGGCGATGCGGTATCCGAGCGCGCCCGCGCCGATCTGGAAGGCCGAGGCCACAGGGTTGGTCATATCGATCGCCGTCCCGGTCAGCACCACACCCAGAAATGCCAGGAAGAGCAGGTAGCGCATAACTCCCGTGATCATGATGCCGTTGACCGAGCCCTTGGTTATCTCGCCAAGGTGCTCCTTGCCCACTATCCCCGCGTCTATTATCCTGTGTGCGCCCGAGAAGGAGATATACCCGCCGACCGTGCCGCCGACGAGGGTCAGCACCACCAGCCACTTGTACTCCTTCAGAAGCTGCATGTCCGCGAACGGCCGGAACATCTCATGCACCGTCTCCATAACAGGGGGCTTCGTCACAAAGACTATGTAGAGGACCAGCGCGATCATCAGAAAACCGAGGATCTGCGCAAACTTGTCCATCGCCTTGCCGAGGTCCTTCCACAGGAAGACGGCGATAGCGATGCCCGCGCTGATGAAGGCTCCCACCATCTGCTCCGTTCCGAATAGCACCTGGAAGCCCAGCGCCGCGCCACCTACGTTGCCGACGTTGAATGCCAACCCGCCGAGCGCCACTGCAAAGGCGAGGAAGTAGCCGAGCCCGGGGAGGACTTTATTCGCCACATCCTGCCCTCTCATGCCGGAGACGGCTAGCACGCGCCAGATATTGAGCTGCACCACTATGTCAATGAGAATCGACAGGAGGATGGCGAAGGAGAAGACCGCCTTAAGCTCGTTGGTGAAAGATATCGTCTGAGTCAAGAACCCCGGCCCGATGGCCGAGGTCGCCATTAAAAATGCTGCTCCCAAAAGAATGCTTAACGTTTCGCTTCTGCTCCTGACCTGACCCTTTTCAAGTTCCGACATAGACTACTACCTCCGTTTCTGATTATTCAGATGCTTTTTTGCACGAATACTATTATACACGAGCATCTCCGTATTTCCACATCGAAATTAATGATAAAAAGCGTGAATACTGTATCCGCAATAACAGTAAGGACCGCTTCGGCTCCATTGACATAATCAACACATAGGATATTATTTACAATAGTGAGCCCCGGAGATGGGATTAATAGAACATCCGGACGCGCACTATTCAACCAAGGAGGCGATATTATGAACTACAAAGAGATACTGACGATGGCGATAAAGAATGAAGTCGAAGCCTACGAATTCTATAAGGATGCCGCCAAGAAGATAAGCAACAGCATGCTCAAGGATACCTTCGAAGAGCTGGCAAAGGAGGAGACGAGTCACAAGCTGCTTCTCGAGGGCTACCTTGCGAACGAGGGACAGAAGATGAGCTTCGTCGAGTCCGCGGACTACAAGGTGTCGGAGAGCGTGGAGCTTCAGACTCTGTCGACAGAAATCGCATTCAAGGACGCCATCGCCCTGGCTATGAAGAAAGAGCAGGAGGCGATGGAGCTGTACCAGTCCTTCGCCGACATGAGCGCGACCACCGAGCAGAAGAACACCTTCCTGCAGCTTGCGACGATGGAGCAGGGGCACAAGGTACGCCTGGAGGAGATCTACACCAACGCGGCCTTCGCAGAGGCATGGTAGGAGGGCCGATACTAGCCCCTAGACTACCCATACGCTCTGAAGCATAGGCGGCCTCTATTTGCCTTGCAGGCCTTTTGCCTTATAATGGACAACGATAAGATGTGGGTTTTTCAGAATATAACCGACTAGCTCAGTCGGAAATACAGCTCCAATGGCATTCTCATTTGGAGCATGCTACTCCTTCGTCTGGCAAGGAGGTCCTGGAAACGGCGGACGCCGTCCTCTTTGCTCGGAGGGCGGCGTTTTTTCATAACAACGGAAAGGAGGGTGTGCAACAGACCGAGGCGTTTCATCCAGCTGTATGAACGGGAATATCGGCCGCCGGGACTCGGCGCCCTCCCGCGAATATAGAGTCCGCAAATCGAAAGGAGCTGGAAACAGGATGATTCAAAAGGTATTTTACGTCAACGGCGTTGAGCGCAACATCATCGTCGAGGACGACAGCGTGCTCTCCACCGTGCTCCGCGAACAGCTCGGCCTGACCGGCGTAAAGGTGGGGTGCGGCCAGGGCCACTGCGGCTCGTGCAACGTCCTGCTCGACGGCAAGGTCACGCGCACGTGCGTCTACAAGATGTCCCGCCTGCCGGAGGGGTCAAAGATCGTAACGATAGAGGGGATTGGGACCCCCGATGACCTCCATCCGCTTCAGAAGGCCTGGATCAAGCACGGAGCGGCACAGTGCGGCTTCTGCACACCGGGTTTTATCGTATCGGCGAAGGGGCTTCTGGATTCGAACCCGAACCCGACCCGCGAGGAGGTGCGCGACTGGTTCCAGCTCAACCGGAACGCCTGCCGCTGCACCGGCTACATCCCCATCGTCGACGCGGTGATGGACGCTGCCAAGGTCCTCAGGGGCGAGATGGACGTTAAGGAGCTCGACTTCGTGATGCCGGAGGATGGACGCATCTGGGGCAGCAAGTACCCGCGCCCGACCGCGGTTGCCAAGGTCACCGGAACGCTCGACTACGGCGCCGACCTCATCCTCAAGATGCCGAAGAAGACGCTTCACGCCGCCCTTGTGCAGGCGACCGTCTCTCACGCTAACATCAAGGGCATCGACACGTCCGAGGCGGAGCAGATGCCCGGAGTCTACAAGGTCGTGACGCACAAGGATATCAAGGGCAAGAACCGCATCACAGGGCTTATCACCTTCCCGACGAACAAGGGAGACGGCTGGGATCGCCCGATCCTGTGCGACGAGAAGATCTTCCAGCATGGAGACGCGGTGGCGATAGTCTGCGCCGACACCTACCAGAATGCAGTCGCCGCTGCCGAGAAGGTCAAGCTCGATCTCGAAGTGCTCCCCGCCTACATGAGCGCGCCAGAGGCGATGGCCGACGACGCCATTGAGATTCACCCGGGAACACCTAACATCTACTACACGCAGAAGGTCAAGAAGGGCGAGGATACCGCGCCCATATTCGCTCGTTCCGACGTCGTAACCGTCGAGGACGACTTCTACGTCGGACGCCAGCCGCACATGCCCATCGAGCCGGACGTTGGCTTCGCCTACACGGACCACGAGGGCAGGCTGGTCATTCACTCCAAGTCCATAGGAGTACACCTGCATCTCGCGATGATCGCCCCCGGTCTGGGCGTGGAGCCTGAGAAGCTAGTCCTGGTGACCAACCCGGCGGGAGGCACTTTCGGCTACAAGTTCAGCCCGACAATGGAGGCGCTGGTTGGAGCGGCCGCCCTCGCGACCGGCCATCCGGTGGCCCTGAACTACACCTGGAAGCAGCAGCAGCAGTACACCGGCAAGCGCTCCCCCTTCTTCGTCAACATGAAGTTCGCAGCCGACAAGGAGGGCAAACTGCTGGCCATGGAGACGGACTTCGCGGTCGACCACGGGCCCTACTCCGAGTTCGGCGATCTGGTCACTCTTCGCGGCACCCAGTTCATGGGCGCGGGATACGACATTCCGAACATAAGAGGACAGGGGCACACGGTCTGCACCAACCACGCCTGGGGCTCGGCCTTCCGCGCCTACGGCTCGCCGCAGTCGCTCTTCTCCTCCGAGGTTCTGATGGACGAACTTGCTGAGAAGCTGGGCATGGACCCGTTCGAGCTCCGCTACAAGAACGTCTACCGCCCCGGAAGCACCAACCCTACCGGCCAGGCACCGGAGTCCTACAGCCTGCCCAAGATGTTCGAGGCGCTGCGGCCAAAGTACGAGCTGGCCAAGAAGCGCGCGGCCGAGGGCTCGACGAGCCGCTTCAAGAAGGGCGTCGGCCTTTCGGTAGGCGTGTACGGCTGCGGACTCGACGGCCCGGACGGCTCCGAGGCCCGCATCGATATGAACCCGGACGGCACCTTCACGGTATGCACTGCGTGGGAGGACCACGGACAGGGCGCGGACATGGGTGCCATAGGCACGGCTCACGAGGCCCTGAGACCGCTCGGCGTCGCACCTGAGAAGCTGAAGTTCACATGGCCCAACACCGCCAAGTGCCCGAACTCCGGCCCTGCTGGCGGCTCTCGCTCCCAGGTCATGACTGGCAACGCCATCCGCGTGGCCTGCGAGACCCTGCTGAAGGAGACGGCCAAGCCGGGAGGCGGCTACATGACCTACGACGAGCTGGTCGCGGCAGGCAAGCCGACCTCCTTCGCCGGCAAGTGGTCCGCCGCCGCCGGGGTCGCCTGCGGCCCCGAGGACGGGCAGGGCTCGCCGTTCGTGATCTACATGTACGGCCTCTTCATGGCCGAGGTCACGGTCGACACCGAGACCGGCAAGACCGAGGTCGACAGGATGACCCTGATGTCCGACTGCGGCAAGATCAACAACCGCCTCGTCGTAGACGGACAGAACTACGGCGGCCTGGCCCAGGGCATAGGACTGGCCCTGACGGAGGACTACGAGGATATAGAGAAGCACTCCACAATGCCAGGCGCGGGATTCCCGTACATCAAGGACATCCCGGACGACATCGAGCTCATCTACTTCGAGGAGCACCGCGAGGACGGACCGCACGGAGCGGCCGGAATCGGCGAGCTTCCTCTCACCAGCCCGCACGCTTCCATCATCAACGCTATCTACAACGCCTGCGGCGCGCGCATAACCAGGCTGCCGGCCTACCCGGAGAAGGTGCTGGCCGCCCTCGGAAAGTAGTTCCACCCCCGTACGGGGAGGCGTCGACACACGGGGCGCCTCCCCGCTCTATCTGAACAGGACGAGGTAGCAAATGGATAAAGAGAGACTGATCGAGTTCGAGTCCAGGTGCGTTCAGGAAGAGCCTCCCTTCTGCCAGGCCGCCTGCCCGCTGCATCTAGACGGGAGGGCGCTCTGCTCGTTCGTCCGCGCGGGGCGCTTCGACGACGCTAGGAAGCTCATAGAGAGAACGCTTCCGCTGCCGGAGGTACTGGCTCGCATCTGCGACGCCCCGTGCACCGAGGCCTGCATTCGCAAGGAGCTTGGCGGTGCGATTGAACTGGGGAGTATTGAAAGAGCGTGCGTCGAGCTGGAACCGCTGAAGCGCGCCCCCCTGCTGATCCCGAAAAGCGGCAAAAGGGTCGCAGTACTGGGCAGCGGCCTCGGCTCGCTCTGCGCGGCGTCGGACGGCATCAGAAAGGGTTACTCGGTCACAGTTTACTACGACGACCATATTAACGACCTCCTGACCGCACTCTCCCCACTTGTGACGGACGAGATCGCGTCGCGAGAGATCGCCTGGCTTGAGAAGGGAGGCGTCTCCTTCCTCCCATGGAGCGAACTTCCTCCTCTAGCGGAGCTCTCCTCACTCTTCGACGGGGCTTACGCGGGGCTTGACGACCCGAGGACGGCCCTGGACCTTGGGGGGATCACCTCCGGGGACCCGATCAGCCTTGAGACCCCTGTTATCGGTCTGTTCGTCGGGGGGGCGTCCCGATCGTTCATACTCAGAGCTGCAGACGGCAGGCGTGGCATAAAATCCGTCGAACGCCACATGCAGGGAGCCTCGCTCCACTCCGCCAGGGAGAAGGAGGGGCCCTACCTTACCCGACTGTTCACGTCGACAGCGGGGGTGGCCGCCGTATCGCCAGTCAAGGGACAGGAGGATGCCTATACACCAGAGGAGGCGAAGTCTGAGGCCGAACGCTGCCTGCTCTGTGAGTGCATGGAGTGCGTGAAGCACTGCACCTACATGCAGCACTACAAGGGCTACCCTAAGAAGTTCGCGCGAGAGGTCTACAACAACCTGTCGGTGATACAGGGGACGAGGCTGGCCAATACGATGATCAACTCGTGCTCGCTATGCGGCAGGTGCGAGCGCATCTGCCCGGAGGGCTTCTCGATGGCCGACCTGGTCTCCGAGGCCAGGCGCGAGATGATAAAGCAGGAGAAGATGCCACCGTCGGCGCACGACTTCGCTCTTGAGGAGATGCGCTTCAACTGCTCCCCGAAGGCGACCTTGCTGCGCAGCGACCCGGAGACAGGCGGCTGTGCCTACCTTCTCTACCCCGGATGCAGACTGGCGGGGACCTCGCCGGAGACCACCCTTGCACTGTACTCCTTTTTGCGTGAGCGGCTGGAGGGGGGGGTCGGCCTATGGCTGCGCTGCTGCGGAGCCCCCGCAGAGTGGGCAGGGCAAGACGACGAGGCGCACTCCGAGCTGGGGCGCATCATGGAGGAGTGGAGGTTTATGGGGTCGCCGGTGGTCATCGTGGCCTGCACCAGCTGCCTCTCTCTTTTCCGGAGGGAGAATCCCGAGATGAAAACAGTCTCGCTTTGGGAGGTGCTCGACGACCTGGACCTGCCGGCTTCGACCCGCGCTCCCGGACGCCCTCTGGCTGTGGCGGACCCGTGCACTGCGGCTGAGATGAGGGAAGTGAGATCGGCGGTGCGCGACATCCTGGCCAGGGCGGCGGTGCAGTTCGAAGAGCCATCCCTCTCGGGAGAGCTCACCTTCTGCTGCGGCTTCGGCGGCCTGCAGGAGTGCGCGAACCCCGACCTGGCTCGGGAGTCGGCCAGGGCCAGAGGGAAGGAGAGCGAGCTCGACTTCCTGGTCTACTGCGCCATGTGCCGCAACAGCTTCATTCAGTCGGGCAAGCGGGCGGCCTATCTGCTCGACATCCTCTTTCCACGGGGCGCGCAAGACCCCGCGGATGGAGAATCGGTTGGCTACTCCGACCAGAGGGAGAACAGGGTGTCGCTCGTACGCTCTCTGAAAAAAGACCTGTGGAGGGAGGAGGATATGATGGAAGAGGCGCACGAGTCGGTAAGGCTGGTTATCTCCCCCGAGGTGGAGGCCCTTCTGGCCGAGCGACGCATCATGTCCGACACGGTAAGAAGGGTCATCCTGGAGGCGGAGCGAAGCGGCAGAAAGATGAGATCACCCGACGGCTCGATTACCGCCTCTCTTCGCCCTGCGTCGGTCACCTACTGGGTGACCTATTCGCCGCGCGAGGACGGAGCGTTCGACGTCCTGGGCGGGTGGAGCCACAGGATGGCGGTCGTTGGCGCGGAGGACAAATCATGAAAGAGCTGACGAAGCTGTTTGACAGATACC
>JBAYOX010000041.1:0-10722 GCA_041678025.1 Aminobacteriaceae bacterium | reverse complement strand
TGACCGAGTCGCCTATCCTAACCCATGACTCCTCCCCCCTGAAGGATAGGTCCTGGGGCTCGCCCCCCAGTACTACATGCTGCGCTATGCGGCAGTTGGCACCGATCTCAACGTAGTCAAGCACTGTGACGAAGGAGGATAGCACCGTACCCGCGCCGATTTTGACGCAGTCGCGCACGATACAGAAAGGACCTACCATTACGTCGTCGGCCAACTCCGCCATCGGTGAGACAATCGCCGTGGGATGAATACGGGACATCTAACTGTCCGCCTTCTCTCCATCCGGGGCGTCGACGAGAGTGGCGGCCGCGAGGAAGCTGAACTCGGCCTCCGCGGCGACCTCGCCGTCGACCCGCCCTACAGTGCGGACCTTGCCGACAGTCCTGCGGAGTTTGATCATCTCGGCGGTGGTCACAAGCTGGTCTCCTGGCCTGACCGGCCTGCGGAACTTTGCCTTCTCCACCCCGGTGAGGAAGGTGATCAGCTTCTCCCCCTCCGGCCTTGAAGAGAGCATCATAGCGGCCACCTGCCCCATCGCCTCCAGCACCAGGACTCCCGGCATGATGGGCTCCTGCGGGAAGTGCCCTTGGAAGAAGGGCTCGTTGAACGTGACGTTCTTCAGCCCTACCGCGTGGTTCTCGTCGATCTCCAGGATGCGGTCTACCAGAAGGAAGGGGAATCGATGAGGCAAGCACTTCATTATCTCGTGGATGTCGATCATAGTCAGTCTCCTTTCTTTTCGCGCAGGCGCTCAACAAGCCTGCAGTGCATCGCGTGCCCGGCCCTTATGGCGGTAACCTCCGCGTTAAGGGGCGCTCCCAACAGGTAGAGATCACCCATCAGGTCTAGTATCTTGTGCCTGGCGAACTCGTCCGGGAAGCGAAGTCCCCCCATGGCCTGCACCGAGGCCTCGCCCACCACCACGGCGTTATCCAGGCTGCCGCCGACCGCCAGCCCCTGCGACCGAAGCTCGTCGACCTCAGAGGCCAGCGCGAATGTGCGGGCGGGAGCGATACACTCCCTGAAATCGTCGCGACCATGGTCGTACAGGACCATGCTGGTCCCGATCGGACACCTCTCATACTGTATGACATAAGTGGCTCGGAAAGCGCTCCGGGGGAAGATCGAGATTGAGCTCCCCCGCCCATCGTCGGTTATGACCAGGGGAAGCGAGGGCGACAGGGCCCCCTTCAGAATCCGGGCAGACTCGGCCTGCCCCAGCGGCTCCGAAGCCTCGAATAGAGAGTCGGCGAAGTGCTTCGCACATCCGCCACATGCCGGTATCTCGGACCCCTTAAGCGAGATGCGCACCGACCACAACCCAAGCCCGAACAGCGCCGCGAACAGGTGCTCCGTCGTCCGTGCCCGCCCCTCTTCGCCCGGCAGCAGGACGGTGGTACCTCGCCCCGCTCCCTCGGCCGCGCACAGGGTTAGGGGAGAGAACGCGCCTTCCGCCTCGAGCTCGGGGCCGCCGCCGTCCAGAGGGTAGACGTTGACCTCGGAGTGCTCGCCCGTGTGCAGCCCCCTTCCGGAGAACGACACGGGACGAAGCAGCCTGCGAGGGTGGTTCAGCGCCACTCTTCCGTACATTTCCCGGATGATTCGAGGCTCCGAAGCCTCTTTTCAAGGTCCTTCACGCGGGACAGAAGCTCCGGGACACGCTGCTGGGCCGCCTGAACGCGATAGTTTTCCATGTGAGGACGGGCGGGGTAACCGGAGACCACCTCTCCCGGGGGGACATCCTTGACCACACCGCCCTGCGCAGCGACAATCGCTCCCTTTCCGATGCGAACGTGTTCCTTTACCCCGCTGCGGGCGGCCATGACAACTCCGTCCTCCAGGATCACACTGCCGGCGATACCCGTCATCGCTACAATTATGCAGTTTTCACCGATCCTGGAGTTATGAGCGATGTGCACGTGATTATCTATCTTGGTGCCGCTGCCGACAACGGTGTCGTCCAGGGTTCCCCTGTCTATAGTCGTACATGCGCCGACCTCCACCTCGTCCCCCAGGACGACTCCGCCCAGCTGCGGCACAGATTCAAGCCTGCCGCCGCCCGGAGTCATGGGAACACCGAAGCCGTCGCACCCCAGCACGACGTTGCTGTGTATCACGCAACGCCTTCCAGTAAGCACTCTATCCAGGAGCACTGCACCGGGCTCAATCACTGTTCCCGCCCCCACCACACAATCCTTTCCTACGAAGACCCCGCCGTAAAGAAAGGCCCCCTCGCCGACGGTCGTGCCCCGCTCCACCACGCAACTCGGCCCGACCCAGGCCGATGGGGCGACTGTCGCCTGTTCGGAGATGACAGCGGCAGGGTGAACACCAGATGAGCCGAACGAGCTTTGAGGAGGGCTTGCGAACAGAGAGAGCAATATTGGAAAGACCCTCTTCGGATCGTCTACGACTACTCCCTCGCACCCCCTGTTGCGGGCAAAGAAACCCTCGGCCGCCAGGTAGTACACGCCCTTTCGAGGCTCGTTCACGGCTCCGTATTTTTTCGTCTCCCACAGACAGACTATCTCCCCGTTACGTCCATTCTCCGGCGAGGCAACCCCGATGACGGCGCTGGCCTCGTCTCCGACGGTCATGCCTCCGACCGCGGTTGCGATCTCCCGAAGCGAGAACTGCTCTTTCATATAAACACTCCATCCCACAGGAATAATTATTATTTACAGGTCAAGTATAGCCTTGAGGGAGTAGCTGTCGGCATCCCTGTCGTCGTAGTGCAGCTCCAGAGAAATCCTGCCATCCAGCCGATACCCCAGGCCGATCATGGAGTCCCCGTCCTCGCTCAGACGCCACCACAGGTAAGGCGAGCGCGCTCCGCCTGCGATGGACAGCCGGTACCAGAGGGTATTGCCGGGGAAGGCCTTCTCAGCGCCTATCAGCACGTTCTTCAAAGGGCTCCAGCGAAACCCCCAGCGGCTTTCAAGCGAGAAGTCCTCCACGGACATAATCCACTCGCCGTAAAGCTCCACGTCCCATCCGGTGAACGGCAACGCCTTTCTCCCCAGGTGGAGCCCTATCTCGGGGTATCTGCCCTCGGCTCCTGCATAGGCCGCCATCCACGCCCTGATGGAGTACTTGGAGCTCTCCACCTCTGCCTCCACCGGGGAGAGCTGGTCCGGCGAGAAGGAGACATCGACCATCGCACGAGCGTTTGAGACAGTGTTGGTGTCGAGCAAGGCCTCGGTGGCAAGGGCCTCTATCCTCAGCTTGTTGACCGCCGCCCACTCTATAGGCAGGCCGACCACTGGAGCGAGGGAGCGAAGTATCTTCTCCTTCAGATCGGAGCGGAAGGCGATCGGAAGTGTGGTAGAGCTTATCGAGGGGACGATCGCCAGCACCAGCGGAGGCCTCGGGGCAAAGGAGACGCGGAGCACCTTTCTCTCTTCGCTCCCCTCGAGGCGCACCAGCAGCGACGGGTTCCACCCGGGGAGCACCGGGGCGCACGCCTCCTCTATCGCCTCCTTGAGGGCTATGTCTGCCCACGACAGGGCCTCAAGCGGAAGGAGAGCGAGCATGCGCGGCAGAATCCTCTCCAGTTCGCCGGACGCGACCTCGAACCATTCGTCGGCTGGCGGGGAGAGCGGAGGAGGGTTGATCTCAACCTTCCATGCGGTAGCGGACTGAGGCGCAAGATCCACATGCACCAACTCCCCGCGCAGGGTCACTGATGGCGTATAGCCCGTGAACAGGCGTTCCGCCACCACCGACAGGAGCCTGACCATGTCCTGGTCGGATAGCTCCGGGCGAAGGATCAGCTCGCCCAACACAGACCGAAGGCTGCGCTCGACGCTCTGCCTGAGCCAATAAGGCGCCCCTTCAACCCCTATCTCCCTCGCGCCGGCGCAAGGCAGGGGAGCGCATATCAAGAAAAGGGCCGCGGCGATGAACGGCAGCGCGCAGCCCTTTAAGAAACCGGTATGGCGGAACCTAAAATTGCCTGCACAACTCACGCCTGCGGGTCCCTTCGGGCGCTAGAACATCTCTCCGAAGCCGAAATGGGTTCTGTTCTCGTCCTCGCCCTGTGCATAATCCACCCTGAGGTTGCCGAGGGGCGTCTTCACCCTGACTCCGATACCCCACGAATCGTGCAGGTCGGAGAAGTCTATCCCCTCGTCCAGCCAAGCGTTTCCAACGTCGTAAAAGACCACGAAGCTGAAGGCCTTTTGGAAGGGGATTCTCAGTTCGACGTTGCCAAGGAACATCTCCGTGCCCTCGAACTCGTTTCCGTCGTACCCTCTGAGTGTGCCAGTCCCTCCCAAAGAATAGAGGCCCGCAGTGGGCAGCTCCCCAGAGGAGAAGCCGACGCGCATACGTGCCGCGAGAATTACCGGATTATCCTTGTCTATCGCCCCGAACTGACGGTTGAGGAAGTTCTCAAGCCCCAGGACGGGCGTGTAGTACCTCGCCTGCAGCCAGTACTTCGTGTAGCTGTACTCGCCTCCCAGGGCCTCCAATGCCTGCTCGACGTTGAGGTCGATGACGTCTCCCTTGGGATAGCTCAGGTAGGCGATGGTGTTGTCGCGAGTCAGAGTGCCCATGACGGAGAAGATCTTTCCGCGGGTGAGGTCGTCCTCGCCCGTCTGCTCCCTGATGTTATAAGCGTCCAGGTCACGCCAGTCCAGGGTCAGGAACCAGTTGAACTTCTCGTCCTTCCCGAACTTCTTCCCCGCGCCTACGTAGACGTTCGTCATGTCCTCGTCATACTTTAACTGTTTGACGCCCTTTCTGTAGTAGTAGCGGTCCTCCCAGTTGCGCTTGATAAAACCGACCTTCCAGGAGTAGTGATTCCTGTCCATGTAAGGCTCTGAATAGGTTACCCAGTACTGGGAGTTGTCCCCAAGTTCGAAGCCCACCTCGCCGGTCTGGCCAAGTCCCTTCCAGTTCGTGTCCGAGTAGGTCAGGCCGCCCGACCAGCCACTTCTTGTTCCGTGGCTTATTGACAGCCCCACCCTGGCAGTCTTCTGCTCCTGCACTGTGACTATGATGTCTGTCTCATCCGGCTCCGCGCCGGGCTCGAAACCAACGTTGACGTCCTCGAAATACCCTAGATTATGCAGCTTGCCGATCGCGTGCCTCAGAACCGTCGCGTTGAAGGGGTCGCCGCGCTGCATCTTAATCTCGCGCGCTATAACGTTGGTCTTCGTTTTGGTGTTCCCCTGGATGATGATATTTCCCACACGGGGTTCCACTATCTGGACGACTATCCGCCCCTCTTCGACCTGGACGTCGGCGATCTTGACCATGACGTAGCCGTCCTCGTGGTACTTCTCCTGAATGCGGTCGAGATCGTGCCGGAAGAACACCCGGTTGAATATGTTCCCCGGTGTGGTGAAGACGAGCTTCAGAAGCTCCGCATCGCTGTATATGGAGTTGCCGGAGAAGGAGACGCTCTCCACCATAGGGTTCTCCCTGACTATAAAGGTGACGCCGACTCCACTTGCCACGCTGTACAGATTGATGTCTACGAAGGAGAAGAAACCCAGGGCGTAGATAGCCTCGATGTCCCCCTGAAGCTGCTCCCGGTCGAGCGGTTCACCCGCCCTGGTTGTAATCGCACCGAGTATATGCTGGGAGACTACTTGCTCGTTGCCCTCCACGTCCACTACCGCCACGAGCGGGTCATCCGCGGACGCCGGAAGAGCCGCGAACAGGGCCGCCAACAAGCAGAGCATCGCTACCAGCATCGACCTTCTGTTGAATAAGTTCACGCACACTCTCTCCTTCCGAAAAAGCAGGGTGGAATCCTTGAAAACGCGCCTGAGAGCCGTAGCACCGCCCCCATACCGTCATAGCAAACCTGAACGTTCGCCCGCACTCCACGCTTGTCCGGGGAAACATCCGCATCACTCTCTAAAGAGGGATAATAATAACACAAAAACGCCCGCGCCCCAACAGGCCCACGAGTGGTTTTCTTCAGCGTCCCTGTATCTGCACGGGCGACTCCCTCTCCCTCAGCACCTTCTGGCCGATCTGAACGAGAGCCAGGATAGAATCGAGTTCGGCGGCCTCCGGCGGAGAAGAAGTTTTAACCTCGCCTGCTACCGGCTCCTCCCTGCTTGCCGCAACTCTTCTGCCGGGAGCCTCCTTCGCGGCACTCTCTACCTTGGATTCGCGCCTTTCGCTGATCCATGCCAGGTTCGCCTCGCTGAGGCTTCTCCTGAGTGCGTTCAGGACGGCCTTCTCATCTGCGGTGACCCACTCGAGCATGTCCTCCTCCGCCACGATACCGGCGGGGGCGGGGACGGGGCTCTGCATAGCCAGCGGTGCCGCAAACGCGAAGAGCATGGCCGTACCGACCAGGGCCACCCTGAACGCTCTCGCGCCTCTTTTCCCTTGCTGCGCCGTATGCGCGCCCTCGGCTCTGGCCCAGATCTCGCTTCGGGCTTCCTCAAGCTCCGCCTTCGCACACTCCATGTCCACCAGTGCACTGCCCCAAGAGCCAGCGGAACAGGCCTTGGCGCACCTCTCAAGCCATCTGTAGATTCTGGCGATCTTTCTGTCCATATATAAAAGCCCTCCACAGGGTGGTCAAAGCCGGATACCGAGCGAAAGCGAAGTATCTGCAACACCCTCAACTGTAACCACTTATCCCCTTTCAGGCCTCATTTGTGGCCTCGGCACCAAGCCAACGCCTCAGCTTTGCCAGCGCGTTTCTCTTAAGACGGTAGACATGGCTTATGTCTATCCCGCGCTCAAGCGCAACCTCTTTTGCGTCCTTGCCGTCGATGAGGAGAGCCTGGACGACCGCTCCCTCTTTGGAGGGCAGCCGCTTCAGCTCATCCAGGACGGTCAGCAACGTGTCTAACGAGTCAGGAGTGAACGGATCTCCGGCGGCCAGGAACTCATCGTCCACCGGCACCGGTGCCCTGCTCTCCGAACGCTGCAGGAAGTTTATCATCTGCCCCCTGATCCTATGAAACGCGTACGTCGTGAACTTCAGGTGACGCTCCGGCTCGAAGCGGTCGACCGCCCGGATAAGGGCCACCATACCCTCCTGGATCAGATCCTGATACGACGATGGGCGCACCGTGAAGCGCCTGGCCATCCAGAAAACGAGAGGCCTATAGGAGACGATCAGCTCGTCCCTGGCCTCCTCATCCCCTTCAACGGAGAAGCGGCACCAGAGCTCCTCCTCCATCCGAAGGCGGGCGATATCCGCGTCCGCATTATCTAATCGGTGTTCTTCAAGCCCCTCCGGGACATCCTCCCCGACCACGGCGCTCACCTCCTATCATCCAAACGTCTGTAATTTTAACAGCAAGCCCCGGCCTTGTCTAAAGGCAAAAGGGGATCGACGGCAAAAAAGCCTCTCCATCCCCCCCGACCAGAGTATGAACTCCGTCGTTTAGAAACAGCAGCGAGATTCCGCGCCTCCCCTTTTCGATGCCGGTCACCGAGCAGTTGCCGAGCCTCATCCTCCAGGCCGTCTCACCGCTCAGTTTCAGCAGTATGCAAAGGGCGGCCCGTATTACGCCCCCGTGGCTGACAACCGCGACGCGAGCGGCGTCCGACTCCAGGATCTCGTCGAGCACTAGCTCAAGACGCGCGCGGATCGCCTCGAACGTCTCTCCCCCCTGCGGGACGATATCGAACGGGTTTGCCCTCCACGAATGAAAATGGTCCGTGGCGGACTTCTCCAACTCCATGAACGTTCGCCCCTCCCAGTCGCCGAACCCCATCTCGACCAGCCCTTCACGCGGCTCTATGAGGCCGCCGCAGTTGGCTGAGAGAATCTGTGCCGTCTCGAACGCGCGCGACATGGTGCTCGAATACAGCACGGTCCCCCGCCAATCCCTCATTCGTGCGGCGAGGCTTGCCGCCTGGGCTCGCCCCGCGTCGTTGAGGGGGACATCCGTCCTCCCCTGAAATCGCGAGGAATCGTTCCAGTCCGTCCTCCCGTGCCTTATAAAAAAGATCAGACGCTTTGACAATGGCGTCCCTCCTAGCTTGTTGGACACTCTTCGGGGTCGATGATATCATACCCGGACTCGAATGGATGAGAGGAGGGGGGCACTTGTACCGCTACTATCCTATTAACTACAGCGACCCGGAGGGGGACGCGATAGCGGACCTGCTCGACGCGAGCGGAGTCCGCTGTTCACGTTTGCTGTGGACCTCCCCGTACCTGGGCGAGGACTCTCATTCACAGGCCCTCAGAGAGGGGATAATCCCGGTCGTGATCGACAGGTTCACCACTACCGAGGATGTGGAGATAGGACAACCCGCTATGCTGGAGGAACTCCAATCACCCCTGACGGTGATGAGCCGGTTGGAGTACTACTATCACAACCCTGTCTACCCGTACAGAAGGACGCAGGCGGAGTTCGACCGGCTGTACCGGCTGCTCTTCCCCTCCGGCCGCAGGTACGACTGCTTCAGCTGGTCGGATGACTGGTGCGACTTATTCGACTTCGGTAAGGAGTGGTTCGGGACCGGATGCTGGAGCGTCTTCGACATTGCCGGCAGGGTATTTACCCTATTCTTCGTCTCCGAGACCGACTAAATATTACGCTGAGAATAAGGAGGAAGGGAAATGCGCGCATACAACAGATTAGTGGCCGCTACCGCTGCCGTCTCCATGCTTGCGGGAGGCAGCATCGCCTCTGCGGATGCCAAGCCTTCGCTTGCGGAGAGCATGAACCTGGTTCCAAAGCGAAACGCCGACGGAAACTATAACATCATCTTCATCACCACCGACCAGGAACGCTACATGAAGGACTACCCCGCCGGAACGGCCTACGAGGCACGGGAACTGCTGGCCTCGCTTGGCGCCACCTTCGAGAAGCACTACACATGTGCCACTATGTCCACCTCGTCCCGTTCCGTTATCTTCACGGGGAAGCACATCACCGACACGAAGATGATCGACAACACGGATTTCGTCTGGCAGGGGCCGCTATCGAAAGAGATAACGACCGTCGGCGACAGAATGCGCTCCGCCGGCTTCTACAGCGCGCTCAAGGGTAAGTGGCACATGGGGAACTCCAGCCTTCTTGAGGACGTGGAGGACGAGCTGACGGACCTCGACGAGTACGGATTCTCCGACTGGGGCGTCGAGCGCGACTACATCGGCAAGATGTGGGAGGGGTACGAGGTCGACGGAAAGATCGTGACCGATACAGTCAAGTGGCTGCGGGACATAGGCGCGGCGCAGAACGCAGCGAACAAGTCCTTCTTCCTCGCGGTGAATCTGGTAAATCCGCACGATATTATGTACTACAACTCCGACCCGGACTTTGTCGGCGCAGTTCCAGTCGGGCTTCCCCCAGACGACGAACTGTACAGGAAGACCTACAGGGAACAGATCCCGTCCTCCTGGAACAGGGATGTGACCGACGGCACTCTCCCCGTCGCCGTTTCGCTCTTCAAGAGGTTCATGACTCGCCAGACAGGCGCCATCGGCCCTGCGGAGGACTGGAAGACCGCACAGGACTTCTACTTCAACTGCATACAGGACTGCGACAACCATCTGATGGATCTTCTGCTGGCCCTGAGGGACATGGGGATGCTGAACAACTCCATCATCCTCTTCACCTCCGACCATGGTGAGATGGGCGGCGCGCACAGCCTGAAGGGAAAGGGCGGCCTGCTCTTCGAGCAGAATGTCCACGTCCCGCTGATCATCTACCACCCGGACTTCAAGGGAGGGCGTTCCGTAAGCGCGGTCACCAGCCATATCGACCTCGCGACCACGTTCATTCACATGACGGGCTTGAGCGCCGAACGGAAGGCGGAGATCGCAGAAGGGCTCCCGGGAAAGAACCTGATGGAGCTGATCGATGGAACATCCAGGTCGGTGCGAAAAGGCGCGCTCTACTGCAACGAGCTGATCTCGACTACGATGGCGAGTATCGTCACGGACGCAAACGGCAAAACCCTGCACTACGCCTTCGATACTACCATCCGCGGACTTATGCGGGCTGCGATAACGGAGCGCTACAAGTTCGCCCGCTATTTCAGCGGAAACTTCAATACGCCTACCACTCTCGAAGAGCTTCTGCGCGACAACGACATAGAGCTGTACGACCTTGAGACAGACCCCGAGGAGCTGAACAATCTCGCACTGGACGTCGAGGCGAACGAGGAGCTCATCATGGAAATGAACGAGCTGATGAACGAGCTGATCGCATCGGAGATCGGCGAGGACAACGGCGACGAGTTCCACGAAATGGTCGCGGCGTACAATGCGTCGTTGCGCCGAACGAGCGGCGGCTGCTCCACCGCCTCCATTCCGGCAGGGCTTTTGCTCATGATTGCGCTGATTCCTCTTTTCCGCCGCAGGAAATGACCGGATGACGAGAAACGATTCGAGGACCTTCGCCGTGATGGCCAAGGTCGTCGGAGCATTATGCAATCTGCAGTGCGAGTACTGCTACTACACGGAAAAGACGAAGCTCCTCGCGCAGACGCAACGACTGATGTCCGACGACGCGCTTGAGGCGTACGTCGGAGAGAACCTGCGGATTCATGGAAGGGATGCCGTTGTCGAGTTCGCGTGGCACGGCGGCGAGCCGCTCCTGGCCGGAATCGGTTTTTTCAGAAAGGCGATGGATCTGGAGCGAAAGTACGGGAAGGGCAGGAAGATCGTCAACACCCTTCAGACCAACGCAACGCTGCTGAACGACGAGTGGTGCGAGTTCTTCGCGGCACACGATTTTCTTCTCGGGGTCAGCCTGGACGGGCCGAAGACTCTGCATGACGTCT
>JBAYOX010000040.1:0-10737 GCA_041678025.1 Aminobacteriaceae bacterium | reverse complement strand
CGGATCGAACGTGATCGCAGAGTCGTTAAGGACAAGCTTCTCCAGGGCATCGCGCAGCTGGGGGTAGTCATCCCTCTCCACCGGGTAGAAGCCGCAGAAGACAACCGGCTTCACCTTCCTGTACCCCGGCAGAGGAGACGAGGCGGGGCGGGCGTCCTCGGTGATTGTGTCACCCACGTGCGCCTCCGCGACAGTCTTGATATTGGAGACCACGTACCCCACTTCCCCCGCGACCAGCTCCTCGCACGGCTCGAAGCTAGGACGAAGCACGCCAACCTCCTCCAGTGGGAAGACGTTACCCGTTGCCATAAACCGGATATTGCGCCCCGGCCTCATGGTCCCGTTCGTGACACGGACGTAGCAGATAACGCCCTTGTAGTTGTCGTACTTGGAGTCGAATATCATGGCCTGCAGAGGGCCTTCGGGATCCCCGCCCGGTGCGGGGACGTCGCGGATGATCCGCTCGAGGATCTCCGGAACCCCCTTGCCCTCCTTGGCGCTCGCCAGTATTACATCGTCGCAGTCGATGCCGACGACCTCCTCGATCTCCTTGATCACGTAATCCGGGCGCGACGAGGGCAGGTCGATCTTGTTAATGACAGGCAGGATCTCAAGCCCCTGCTCCACCGCCATATAGGCGTTGGCGAGCGTCTGTGCCTCAACGCCCTGGGTCGAGTCGACGACGAGCAGAGCTCCCTCGCAGGCGGCCAGCGACCGGGACACCTCATAGCCGAAGTCGACGTGCCCCGGAGTATCTATGAGGTTGAGGACGTAGTCGTTCCCGTCCTTAGCCCTGTAGTTCATCCTGACCGGGACGAGTTTTATCGTTATCCCCCGCTCCCTCTCAAGGTCGAGCGAGTCGAGGATCTGCAGCTTCATATCCCTTGATTCTATCGTCCTGGTCTCCTCCAGCAGCCTGTCGGCAAGGGTGGATTTTCCGTGGTCGATATGAGCGATGATGCAGAAGTTTCTGATGCGCTTCTGTTCCATTAAATGTCTCCTTCACAGTTTATTCAAAATCACGCGCCGTCAACGGTCCGCCTGGATTGGCCCTGTCATTCTCTCGATATCCGCCATGCTGTTAATATTCTCAAAGGACCTCCTGTAGGCGGGTAGGTGCGAGAAGCACCCGTCCTCCACCGGCGACACGTGGACCTTGTCGTAGAGAGTGGTCGTCTTTCGACGCCCTTCCTGCAGAAGTATCCTGGCCTCAGGAAGACATGATCTGTTGTAGAATGCGTGCAGCGGCTGGTAGAACCCGTCGATGAACGGGACTATTACCGATGAGCTCTTATCCCCGGACTTCCACAGGGTCCTCACGACGGCCTCCGATATCACAGGCATATCGCACGCGCACACAAACATCCACTCCGATGAAGACGCCTCAAGGCCGGACACTATACCCAACAGAGGTCCGGCTCTCATCGGAATGCTGTCCTGTACGACGCGGATACCGTATTGTGAGATTATACCCGACAGCACGCTGGAAACATACGGAATCTGGCTTGTTGTCACTGAGAGAAGTATCTCCTCCGAGAAGGAGATAATACTTCTGACAACTCTCGAGAGAAGAAGCTCGGAGTCAACAGCCAGAGCCAATTTCTCTCCACCTATGCGGGTTCCCTGCCCCCCTGCGAGTATCAGCGTCGTCCGGGGCAAGGTCTCGTTAGCTATACTCAAAGTCCACCTCGTTTTTTTCATCCTGCGACGCATAACCGAACGCGTCCCGACGGACATATTAATATGTGTATAAGAGGCCAAGATTTCTGCTCATGTACCCTTGGTATTATATAGTCCCTTGTCCCTGGACCGCAATTCCGTAGCAAGCGCATTATCCAATACCATACCACAATCGCTCGCATGCATCTTTCAAAGTGAGTACAGGGAGATCCAAAGGGACTGACGCCCGGATAGATTTGGCCCTGATAATAGCTTGCCGGGCCCCGATACCGGGGCCCGGCCGTCTTTCAGACAACAAAGCGCAAAAGAGCAAAGGTGGAGGAAAGAGCTTAGGGGCTTTGGACTTGGAGAAAGCCTCTCGTTATCGCTACGGCGCGAAACTTGCCTATCTGAACAGCACCGCCTCCATCCGCTCAATAATCTTTCGGGCGGCAAGAGTCGGCGCAAGGGTCTCCGTAATAACCTCCCGTTCGACCTTGGCCGTCCAGCCGGCTAATTCGGCGTTGCCGGCGATTTTATTCTGAATAAATTCCATCGTCATGCTTCGGATCCACTCCAGCGTCTGAAGTCGCCGCCGTTCTTTAATAAACCCGGAGTCCGTCACGTTCTGGCGAAACTCTTCCACCACGCGCCATATATCCTCTATCCCCTCGCCGGTTAACGCCGAACAGACATACGCCCTGGTCCGCCAGCCTTCGGTAGCGGGGCGGATGTGGTGAAGAATGTGATCGTACTCGGAGCGGACTCCGAGCGCTCTCTGCCTGTTGTTTCCATCGGCTTTGTTCACCCATATGGAATCGGCTAGCTCCAGAATACCCTTTTTAATCCCCTGAAGATCGTCTCCGGCGCCGGTCAGAACAAGCAGCAGGAAAAAATCCACCATGGCGCGCACCGCAACCTCGCTTTGGCCGACCCCCACCGTCTCAACTATGATGACTTCATACCCGGCCGCCTCGCATAGCAGCAAAGTTTCCCGGCTTTTGCGGGTCACTCCGCCGAGCGTTCGCCCGGAGGGTGATGGACGGATGAAGGCGTTGGGCGACCTTGACAGGTTTTCCATCCTGGTCTTGTCACCGAGGATGCTTCCCCGGGATATGCTGCTGCTGGGGTCCACCGCAAGAACGGCGACCTTCTTGCCCATTTCGCAGAGGAAGCTGCCCAGCGCCTCTATGGTGGTGCTCTTCCCTGCGCCGGGCACGCCGGTGATGCCAATTCTCATAGCCCTTCCAGTGTGCGGAAGAATCCTCTGAACTATCTCCTGCCCGGTTTCAAAGTGCTTCGGGGCGTTGCTCTCTATCAGCGTGATGGCCTTTGAGAGGATCATGCGGCTACCTGAGAGAATCCCCTCGACATACTCGTCCACCGAAAGCCTCACGGGACGGCGGAGGCCATCTGGAAACGGCGCCTGTTTTTCAGCCGCGCTCTCATCCACCCCCGGCAGAATGTGGCACGCAAACTCCGATCCTGCGTCCGAGGGGGTCCACTCAGGCCTGGTGGAGCCCATGCGCGCGGGCATACTACTCCTCCTCCGCTTCGACCAGTCGCAGCCGTTCGTTGAGGATGTCAAGCATCTCCTTTGCGGCGGCAGGAATGACCGTGCCGGGGCCAAAGATGGCGGCCGCTCCGTGGCGCCGCAGATATTCGTAGTCCTGCGCGGGAATTACGCCGCCGACGATTATCATGATATCCTCCCGCCCTCTCTTGCGAAGCTCGTCCACCAGCTGGGGGAGCAGCGTCTTGTGTCCGGCGGCGAGAGAACTCATGCCTACAATGTGAACGTCGTTGTCCACCGCATCCTGCGCCGCCTCTTCAGGCGTCTGAAAGAGCGGCCCCACGTCCACGTCGAACCCCATATCGGCGTAAGCAGTGGCAACCACCTTGGCGCCCCTGTCGTGACCATCCTGCCCCATCTTCGCGACCAGGATGCGGGGGCGCCGGCCCTCCGCCTTTTCAAAATCATCGGTCATCCTGCGAACCTCCGCAATGATATCCTCGTCGGCGAACTCACTGCCGTAAACTCCGGAGATGGAGCGTATGACGGCCTTATGACGGCCGCAGACTTTCTCCACCGCGTCAGAGATTTCCCCGAGGCTGGCCCGCTCGCGGGCCGCCTCCACCGCCAGTTCAAGAAGGTTTCCCTCGCCGCTCTCCACGGAGCGGGTGATGGCGTCCAGAGCGGCGCGGACCTTACCGTCGTCCCTGTTCGCCCGTAGCTGCGCGAGCCTGTCGATCTGCGCCTGGCGAACGGCGGAGTTATCGACCTCCAGAGTGTCCAGGGGATCCTCTTTGTCGAGCCTAAAGGCGTTTACCCCGATTATCTTCTCGCTGCCGGAGTCAATGCGGGCCTGTCTTCGGGCGGCCGCCTCCTCGATACGCATCTTTGGCAGACCTGTCTCAATGGCCTTGGACATGCCTCCCAGCTCCTCGACCTCCTGAATATGGGCCCACCCCTGCCGAATAAGACGGTCGGTGAGGTACTCCACGTAATATGAACCTCCCCAGGGATCGATCACCTTGCAGACGCTTGTTTCATCCTGGATGTAGAGCTGGGTGTTCCGCGCTATGCGGGCCGAGAAATCGGTCGGCAGCGCGATGGCTTCGTCAAGGGCGTTGGTGTGAAGGGACTGGGTGTGCCCGAGAGCGGCGGCCATAGCCTCGATGCATGTCCTTGCCACGTTGTTGAATGGATCCTGAGCGGTCAGGCTCCACCCTGAGGTCTGGCAGTGGGTGCGTAGCGCCATGGATTTCGCGATCTTCGGCCCGAAACTTTTGACTATCTTTGCCCACAGCATACGGGCGGCGCGCATCTTCGCCACTTCCATGAAATAGTTTTTGCCAATGGCCCAGAAGAAGGAGAGCCTCGGGGCGAAGCTGTCAATCTCAAGTCCCGCCGCGCAGCCAGTACGAAGATATTCCAGTCCGTCCGCCAGGGTGTAGGCAAGCTCGATATCAGCCGTGGCCCCCGCCTCCTGCATATGATAGCCGGAGATGCTTATGCTGTTGAACTTCGGCATGTGCTTCGAGGTGTATGCGAAGATGTCGCCGATGATGCGCATGGATGGCGCTGGCGGATAGATATAGGTATTGCGGACCATGAATTCTTTTAGGATATCGTTTTGAATGGTGCCGGTGAGCACGGACTTATCTACACCCTGCTCCTCTGCGGCCAGAATATAAAACGCCATCACGGGCAGGACGGCACCGTTCATCGTCATGGAAACCGACATCCGATCAAGGGGTATTCCCGAGAAGAGGATTTCCATGTCCAGGATTGAATCAACTGCGACGCCCGCCTTGCCCACATCGCCGACTACCCGAGGGTGGTCTGAATCGTACCCTCTGTGGGTTGCCAGATCGAACGCTATGGAAAGGCCCTTCTGACCGGCGGCCAGGTTGCGCCTGTAGAAGGCGTTGCTCTCCTCGGCGGTTGAGAAACCCGCATACTGACGGACGGTCCACGGGCGCGTCACGTACATGGTGGGGTAGGGACCTCTGAGAAAAGGAGGGATACCGGCAGTGTACTTAATATGGGGCGCCGAGTCGTAAACTTCTTCTGTGTAGAGCGGAGCAACCTCTATCTGCTCCATTGTCCGTTTTTGGAAAGATTCGAACGACGCCCGAGCCGTTTCTTCAAAGCGTTCCTTCCATTGGCCGAAATCAGGCGCGGCCGCAGAGTCCGTTTCAGGAAAAGCTATGGATGTAAAATCAGGTGCAGGGTGTGTAAGACTCATGACTTGTTCCTCCGACAAGCTTCGCATGACTCAAGAATATCGGAAAGGACGCGGAGGCAGTTCGCCCTGACATGGATAAAAGCGTCCACCCCCGCCTCCCTGTAGACGCTCTCCATCCCGGAGGCGGGAGCTCCTGCGACCAGTACCTTCATCCCGGGGCAGGCCTTCTTGATTCCCTGGGCCAGCGGCGGGACCAGTTCCGGATAAGTTTCGTCAGTGGAGCAGATTACCGCCGCGTCCGCCCCCGATTCGCATGAGGCCGCGACGGCCTCGTCAACGGAGGCAAAACCGTCGTTGCCGAGCACTTCAAAGGCACCCGCCTCCATGAACCCCGCGGTAAAGTCCGCGCGGGCCTTATGCTGCGGCACGGGCCCCATGGATGCAAGAAATACTCGGACGCCTCTACCGGAAGAGATTCTGCACTCGTCGCTCCGGCGGCGCAGCTCCTCGAATTGTTCGGTCCAGCGGCTTTTGGCCACGGGCGTAACTGCGGGCCCCCCCTCCGCGCCGTCTATGAGCGCCAGCCTGACCTCCTGAATCGTCGCTCCGGCCATGAACGCGCCCGCGACCGCTTCGACGTACTTCTCAGGCTCCCCTCCCACCGCCCCGGGGAGCTTCGCCAGCATGGCGTCCCGGTGAGCTTCGTCAACGTCGGAGATAAAAAGCTTTATATCCTCCAGATGCTTCTGCCGGCGCATTTCGTCCTCGTCCTCGTATTCAAGGGGAAGCTCCGCCGTATTGGCGTACATATTTGTTCCAACAGCGCGATCGGCTCTGACGGCAAGATTTTTAAACCGGTCGGCCAGAACCTCGCGGCTTTCTTTCTGAATTCTGCCGTTGCGAAGGGCTGCCTCCATCCCCCCTTCGGCCTCGATTCTCTGCATCTCCTCCCAGGCTTTTTCGACAAACTGCGCCGTAAGGGTCTCCACATACCAAGAACCGCCGGCGGGATCAATCGGCTGCATCATATCGAACTCGCTCTGAAGCATGAGCTGAATGTTACGCGCCGCCCGGCGGGCCTGCTCTCCCGAGGGGCGGGCTGCTTCATCAAAGCAGGCTGTATAGAGGCCCCCTACGCCTCCGACCACTGCGGCAAAGGCCTGAGAAGTGCTCCTTAGCATGTTTACATACGGGTCGCGAACGGTCTGAGTGAACGCCGACGTCCTGGCGAAGAGATCGGCGGAGCACTCCTTTTCTCCGCCCCCGAAGGCCTTCAGTATGCGGGCCCAGATGGAGCGCATCGCGCGCAGCTTGGCTATCTCCATAAAAAAGTTTGCTCCAATGGAGGTATAAAAGCGAATGCGCGGGGCAATTTCCGACAGGTTCAGTCCTCTCCGCATCATCGCCCTTATGTAGGCTATGCCGGTGGCGGCCATACAGGCCGCTTCCCGCACCCCGTCTGCCCCTCCGTCGTGGTAGACGTCTCCTCTCACAAGCACGGTCTTCAGGCGGGGGGCCTTTTCGGCGGCCCAGAAGAGGGTCAGGGCCATTTCGTCGTAAATTTCATCCATAGGCGCGGGCAGGGAACCCTCCTCCGCTAGGGAGCCCAGAGGATCGGCGCCGACGCACCCGGAAAGGAGCTTCACTTCGTGATGCCTGCCGTGGGCGCGGAGCCTGGCTTCGAACATCCCCAGAAGAGGAGCGGCGGAGTACCCTGCAAACACATGGAGCTCCCGTTTAGCCAGGTCGATTTCCCTGAAGGTGTCGTCAAAGTCCTGCAGCGTGCGGATAGAGAGCCCCCGCCCCCTTTCGCCGGAGTCGTCCGTCGCTCCGTAGAGGGACGGGCGGTCAAGGATGAGGTGCGCGCAGGTCGATCCCTTCTCAAGCTCAGCGAGGAGAACGAGGTTCGCATCCTCGGGAAGAGAGGCGTCCACAGCCTGAGCGATTTGCCACGGGGCGGTCAAGTAGCCTCCGGCGTTGCTTCCTCGCAGGAATGGAAATATTCCGGGAAAAGCGCCTTCATATTCTCCGTCTTTTGCCCGTTCGGCAGTGTAAAGTGGCTCCAGCGTAATTCCCTCATAGGTTTTTGAGAACATCTTCTTGTCGAAAGGCGCCCCTTTAAGGGCCGTCTCAGCCTCCCTGCGCCACTCATCGCAGGACGGTGGGGAGAATTCATCGAATTCTACCGGGGGTATTTCTAGATTGTTTTTCTGAACTTCGCATTCCATTTGACGATCGCCTCTTTCCGTTTTTTCATAAAGACGAAGGCCGCCCGGTTTGCGGGCGGCCTTCGTTTAATGAATAACAATATGCAAAGAGGACTTTTCCTCCCCGGATCAGACGGCCTCCGCCCGCGCAGATGCCTTCTCGAATCGCATCACAGACCGGTCTCCTGACTCCCGTTCATCCTCAATCCGCGCCTTCCCGAAAAATACGGTGGCGATGCGGTTTCGTCACGGTTACAGTGGCGGGGCCGCTCCGGCTTTTCACCGAATTCCCGAACATCTGCGAGCACATTGTTATATTTTATTTCCACAGACTACTTCACAAAAATATTACATTAAACGTTCACGCTGTGTCAAGGCAAAGCAATGGCCTCCGATGGTTTTTGGGATTAATTCACTTGCCTACTTGCCGTTAACGTGGTAAAGTGCTTTTTTGCGGAGGACTACCGCTCCAAAAGAGTAGAGATCGATGCGGATAACGATACAGTCTTTTCTTCTGGAAAGGAGCAGACAGTGATGAGAAAACGACGAGCGCTTCTCTCGGTGTACGATAAGACCGGGATTGCCGATTTGGCGAAGTCGCTTTGCGATCTGGGGTGGGAGCTGTACTCAAGCTCCGGTACCTACGCCTTTCTTCGCAAGGCTGGTATCGAGGTAATCGAGGTCGCGGAGATAACCGGCTACCCCCATATACTGGGAGGCAGGGTGAAGACACTTCACCCGAAGATATTCGGGGGCATACTCGCGCGCAGGGAGAACACCGACGACATGAACGAGTTGGACGAGCTCTCCATCCCGCTGATGGACATGATCGTCTGCAACCTCTATCCGTTCGAGCAGGCGGCAAGGGAGATGCGCCCTCTGGATGAGATGCTGGAGGAGATAGACATCGGAGGGGTTTCGCTTCTGAGGGCGGGGGGGAAGAACTATCGCCAGGTGGTAGTTCTGATGGATATTGAGGACTACTCGACCGTTCTGGAGGAGCTGAGGGCGGAGGGCGACGTCTCCAACGCGACGAGGGAACGCCTTGCTATCAAGTCCTACGCCGCGACCGCCTGCTATGACGCCACGATCGTCGCCGGGCTTCAGGAGGCGACGGGCTTCAGCCACCAGGAGTACCCCATAAATCTTCCCCTGATTATGAGGAGGCGCATGCAGCTTCGCTACGGCGAAAACCCTCATCAGGAGGGGGCGCTTTATCTGCCTCCCCTGGCTGATCTTCCGTGGGAACAGCTTTCAGGAAAGCCCCTATCCTACAACAATATCCTTGACGCGGACTGTGCAATGCGAGGTTGCGCCCTGTTGCAGGACTGCTGCGGCGCCCTAGTGATTAAACACTCCACTCCCTGCGGTATGGCCTTCGGAGAAAACCCGCTTCAGGCTTACGAAAGAGCTTACGATTGCGATCCTCTGTCGGCCTACGGCGGTGTCGTTGGAATCTCCAGGAAAATAGACCTTGCTACCGGCTCCGCCCTGTCCGGGAAGTTCATAGAGGTGCTTATCGCCCCGGAGTACGACGACGAGGTCATCGCCCTGCTAAGGGAGAAAAAACCCTCTCTCAGGGTGTTGAAGTGGAAGGGCGGAAGGGCCTTTTCGAGCCAGTATGTGGGTACGTGGAGCGGTATGCTCGTGCAGGACGACGCCCTACCCCCCCCTCCCGACCTGAAGAAGGGCGTATGGATAGGAAGACCGAGACACGACCTGAAGGGCGATATTCTGCTGGCGTGGAAGGCGGCGGCACTCTCCAAGAGCAACGCCATCTCCATTGTGAAGAACGGTGCCACGATCGGCATCGGCGCGGGGTTCTGCAGCAGGCTGTACGCTGCGGAGTTCGCCGTAAAACAGGCAGGGAAAGAAGCCCAGGGTGCTGTGCTAGGCTCCGATGCCTTTTTCCCCTTCCCTGACGCGGTGGAGCTCGCGGCCGACGCCGGAGTAGCCGTGATTGTGCAGCCCGGAGGCTCAGTCAGAGACAAGGAGGTCATCGCAGCCGCAGAGCAGAGGGGAATATCGATGCTAATCGGCAGCGCACGCACCTTCAGACACTGAGAATAAGAAGGGGGGCGAACGCCCCCCTTCTTTTTTTCCTACTTCGCCACTATCTTAACCGCCTCTTTGCTCTCGTGAACCTGCCGCCACGTCTTGATCGGAAGACCCCAGATCTTTATGAAGCCGACCGCCGCCGAGTGATCGAAGCTGTCATTCTCCGAGTAGGTTGCCAGCGTCTCGCTGTAGACCGACTTCGGCGATTTCATGCCGCGCACCACCGCCATCCCCTTGTACAGCCGGACCTTTACCGTGCCGTTGACGTACTGTTGCGTCTCGTTGACGAAGGCGTCGACGGCGTCCTTTAACGGAGAGAACCAGTACCCTTCGTATGCAAGCTCCCCGAACTTCGCCTCCAGCTCTTTCTTCGCGGCCAGCACCTTCTTGTCAAGCGTCAGGCTCTCAAGCGCCCGATGCGCGTTTATCAGTGTGATCGCAGCGGGGCACTCGTAGACCTCCCGGCTCTTGAAACCGACCAGCCTGTCCTCGACCATGTCTATACGTCCAACTCCATGCTTGCCTGCCTGAGCGTTGAGCTTCTCTATAAGGGTTGGGCCGTCCATGTGAACCCCGTCAAGGGCCACAGGTACCCCCCCCTCGAACTGAATCTCCACGTACTCCGGATGCTCGGGCGCATCCTCCGGCTCGCTGGTCAGAGCGTAGGCGTCGGACGGGGGCTCGTTCCACGGATCCTCCAGTATCCCGCACTCGATCGAACGACCCCAGATATTGTCGTCGATGCTGTACGGGGATGCATGTGTTGCCTGTACAGGAATACCGTGATCCTTCGCGTACTCCATCTCCGCCTCGCGTGAAAAACACCAGTCCCGCACCGGGGCAAGGACCGCCAGATTCGGATCCAGGGCGTTGGCGCAGACCTCGATCCTCACCTGGTCCTGCCCCTTGCCGGTGCATCCATGCGCCACAGCAACGGCCCCCTCCTTCTTCGCTATCTCGACCAGCACCTCCGCGATGAGCGGCCGGGACAGGGCGGAGTTAAGAGGATAGACGCTCTGATACATCCCGTTAGCCTTCAGGGACGGCCACACAAACTGCTCGACAAACCGCTTTTTAAGGTCGAGGACATAGGCCTTCTCCGCCCCTGTCCGAAGGGCCTT
>JBAYOX010000039.1:0-10940 GCA_041678025.1 Aminobacteriaceae bacterium | reverse complement strand
TTCGCTCCCTATTCCCGCCGGATACACAGGTACGGGTACGGCACCACGGCACGATCGCCAGAATTGAGATCCCCCCCCGCCTACTGCCACTTCTTACAACAGAGGAGACATCCTCGTCAGTGTCTCGTTACATACTTTCCCTGGGATTCAAACACGTCGCGCTTGATCTATCCGGCTATATGATGGGAAGCCTGAACGGCGAGGAGCCGCGTTAAGTGGGACCATCCTCTTTCAACGCCGCTGAAAAGCCTGCTGACAATCCGTCGGCATGAGAAAAAACAGACGAGAATCTCACTCTTCCGGGCTGAATTCAAGCGACGCCGAGTTAATGCAGTATCTGAGAGCGGTCGGGGGAGGTCCATCACCGAATACATGACCAAGATGAGCGTCGCACCTTGCGCATATAACCTCAGTACGAAGCATGCCGAATGATGTGTCGCTCCCCTCAGCTATCGGAGCCCCCGGGAGTGCCGACCAAAAACTCGGCCAGCCTGACCCAGAGTCGTACTTGGAATCCGATGAAAAGAGAGGAGCCTTACAGCAGACACAAAGATACGTCCCTCTCTCGCTGTGATTCCAGAAGAGGCCGGTGAAGGGGGCCTCTGTCCCCTTTTTTCTTGCGACACTGAACTGTTCGGCGGTGAGAATCCTCCGCCACTCTGCCTCCGACCTCTCTACCCTGTCGTGCGCGGCCTCCGCGGCGACCGAAAAGAGAAAGAGTAAGAGCAAGGGAAGAACAACGACGATTTTCATAAGCCCTCTCCTTGCCCTAAAGACCTCTGACAAACCCCATGAATTCTCGGATGCCATCGGAATCCGACCAGGAGACGTTGAACCTCTTGCGCATTACGAGTCCATCTTCGCCCAGGGAGAGAACAGAACAGCTGAAATCGTTGTCTGTGCACACAAGGTCAAATTTAAACTTCGTTTCGTATGCGTCGTTCAGCGCCATTATCTTCTTTTCATCGGTCCTGTACAGGTTCAACCCTCTCTCCATCATGTTCTCTTTGATAAAATCCGTGATGATCTTTGAAATATGTTCCAATGCCTGAATCCTCCTTCCGGCAGAAAATAACCTTCTGGAAATAGCCGTACACACGTTCAATATAGCAGTTTACAGAAGAAACACAAGCACCTCTGAGAAAATTCATCACGGGTGCGCATATCTGCCGATGCGAGAGTTTTATCAGATGAATCTGGCCGGGAACCCAATGAGAATTGAATTGAATAGACTGAACACAGATGCTTGACAAGCGTCGGGAGGGACTGTATCATGTCATTCAAATTTCGGATTGTCACTTCACCGGAGAGGAGGAGCCTGTAATGAACGGACTTAAAAACAACGGAAAAAGCGCGGCGACAATAGTCCTCGTACTTCTCATTATCGGCGGTCCCCCTTCCGGCGGGGTCGGCGCTTAGAGCCGCACACCCTTAAACCGGACCGGGGGCCGCCACATCGGGGCTCCCGGTTTTTTTATTGGGTTATTTCAGAATGTTGAGTCAATCCGAGAGTATCGAAAGGAGTGTTCAAAATGGCAAGACAGTATGATTTCACCACACGCGACCGTAACTTGGGCGATATGTTCTCCCTTTGTTGGAGAGGGCCGTTCGAGGGGTTCTCCGCCTCGAGAAAAACAGAGGCCCCGCAACCGGTTACATTTTCTCAGACCGAGGTTCGTTGGAGAGGTCCATTTGAAGGGGTAAGATAGCTGTGCGAGGCTCAAAGCGGGGAGCAGGCCACTTCAGACTCCCCGCTTTAGTCCGCCTCTCTTCTCATCAGGTTATGACGGGACAAGTCGGCACTCTTCAGTCAGCCTCGATATGATGGTCGTGATCGTGGTTGTACTCCTTACCCTCCAGGGCTGGCAACCCCTTCTTCATGCGATAGTCGTTGATGGCCGCGTGAATCGCCTCCTCGGCCAGCACGGAGCAGTGCATCTTCACCGGTGGAAGACCGTCCAGGGCCTCCGCTACGGCCTTGTTGGTCAGATCCCACGCCTCGTCGATCTTGCGCCCCTTGACAAGCTCCGTTGCCATGCTTGATGATGCTATAGCGGAAGCGCAACCGAAGGTCTTGAACTTGATGTCTTTGATTACATCGTCCTCAACCCGCAGGTATATCTTCATGATGTCCCCGCATTTTGGATTACCGGCCTGTCCAACACCATCCGGGTTCTCTATCTCGCCTACGTTTCGCGGGTTCTGAAAGTGATCCAGAACCTTTTCACTGTACATGGCTACCTTCCTCCTTCCATGCCCTTCAGGAAGTCCTCCCACAGGGGCGACATATCGCGCCGGCGTTCTACTATCTTTGGAAGAACAGAGAGCACGTAATGGATGTCCTCCTCGGTAGTCTCCTCCCCCAGCGTCATCCTAAGAGAACCGTGAGCCTGCTCGTGCGACAGACCTATTGCCATCAGCACATGCGAGGGGTCGAGCGATCCGGAGGAGCATGCGCTGCCCGTCGACGCGTAGATCCCTTCCCGGTCAAGGTCAAGTAGGAGGGTCTCCCCCTCGATTCCGATGAAGCTGAAGTTGGCGTTGTTGGGGAGGCGTTCGCCCGACGGAGCGCCGTTTAGCTTTGCATATGGAATGCCCTTCATGACCCCGTCTATCAGCATGTCCCTGAGGCCTGCAATACGGGCAGAACTCTCCTTCATGCGTGATGAGGTCTGCTCGATCGCGGCACCCAAACCGACAATCCCGGCTACATTCTCCGTGGTAGCGCGTTTGCCTCTCTCCTGCCCTCCTCCGTGGATAAGGTTCTCGATTCTGATCCCTTTGCGGATATAGAGAGCCCCCACGCCCTTCGGCCCGTAGAACTTGTGCGCGGAAAGCGACAGCATGTCGATATTCATGTCCTTGACGTCGATGGGAACGTGTGCGACGGCCTGAACGGCGTCGGTGTGAAATGGTATCTTTCTCTCCCTGCAAAGGGTACCTATTTCTGCTATCGGCTGCACCGTACCTATCTCATTGTTTGCGAACATCACCGAGACAAGTATAGTACGGTCGGTAAGAGAACTCCTGAGATCATCCAGCCTCACCCTTCCCTCAGGGTCGACATCGAGAAATGTCACGTCATATCCGTTCTGCTGGAGGAACTTGGCGGTGTAGAGAACGGCGTGGTGCTCAATCTTCGTCGTGATAATATGATTGCCCCCGGAGCGGTTTTTCCACGCCACTCCCTTCAGGGCCCAGTTGTCAGCCTCGGTACCACCACTGGTGAAAAAGATCTCGTCCTTAGAGGCTCCGATCAGGTCTGCGACTTTTTGGCGTGACTCGGCAATGGCCCTCTTGTTCTCCTCAGAGAAAGAGTAGATGGAGGAGGGGTTTCCAAACGATCTGGTGAAATATGGAGCCATGGCGGAGACAACTTCAGGCGATGTGAATGTCGTGGCTGCGTAATCAAGATAGACTTGTCTTGGCATGATAGCACTTCCCCCTTTTTACTGGCTGCTGGGATAGCGTACCTCGTCGGGAACGCCATTTATAGGGTTTATCAGGTCCGCCAGGGTAGTATCCTCAAGTATGTCGTCTATACTCCCCTTTAGGCGGCTCCAAAGCTCATGCGTAGGGCATTCACCCTTGTTAGCGCATCCTCCGGATGCGAGACAGTCGGCGAATGTTATGTCGCCCTCCAGAGAGTCTACGACCTCCGCAATCGTAACATCCTCGGGGGGTTTGCAAAGAATATACCCGCCTTGAGCGCCTCGAACGCTCTTTATCAGTTTGCTGCGCCTGAGCCTCAGAAAGAGCTGCTCAAGATACTTTTCAGAGACCTTCTGTCCTCTAGCGATCTCGCCCACAGGTATAGTTCGTTCTCCGTCGTATCTTTCGGCCAAATACAGAAGAGCGCGGAGGCCGTATCGTGTTTTCGTCGAGAGCTTGATAGCAACCACACCCCTTGCCTGTTCTTAGGGAGAGGGTACTATATCCTACCATACTTGTCAAGTATCAAATAATGAGCGATACGCCCGATTTGAAATACGTCCGGGCGTATCGTGATAGTCAACGGTTGCATATACGGCTCTTTAACATGTCTTAACCTGCTGCGGCACCTCCGAGGTAGGCGGCCCTGATGTCGGCGTTCGCCATCAGTTCCTTGGAGGGCCCGTCCATAACGAGCCGTCCGGTCTGAATGACGTAACCGCGGTCCGACAGGAGGAGCGCCTGGCGCGCGTTCTGTTCCACGACGAGTATCGTGACTCCCTCTTCATTTATCCGGCGAAGCTCCTTGAAGATATCCTTTATGATTATCGGAGCCAGTCCAAGCGAGGGTTCGTCTAGTAGCAGCACCTTCGGGCGAGACATGAGCGCCCTGCCAATCGCCAGCATCTGCTGTTCTCCTCCCGAGAGAGTTCCAGCGTACTGCCCGATCCGCTCTTCCAGGCGCGGAAAGAGTGTGAAGACCCATTCAAGGTCCTTGTTCACGTCGCCATCTTTCCCCCTTGGGAAGGCACCCATACGCAGGTTCTCCAGGACGGTAAGGGGGGCGAATACTCTGCGCCCCTCGGGGCTCAAGGAGATCCCCTGCTGTACCACCCTGTAGGGTCTTCTGTCGAGCACTGTACCGCTGAGGCGGACTTCACCCTTCTCGCGGCGGACCATGCCCATAATCGCGTTCATGAGAGTCGATTTTCCTGCGCCATTCGATCCTATTACGCAGACGATCTCGCCCTTGTAGACCTTCAGCGATACCCCGGAGAGGGCCTTGATTGCGCCGTAGTTCACGTAAAAGTCGTCCACCTCGAGGAGGACCTCTTTATCGTTTATACGCGGCTCGCTCATTCGTCGTCATCCTCCTCTCCCAGGTACGCCTTCAGCACCTCTGGGTGGTTCTGTATCTCGTCCGGCGTCCCTTCGGCGATCTTCGCTCCGAAGTTCATACAGACTATGTGGGGACATATCTCCATTATCAAGTCCATGTGATGTTCAATCACAAGAATTGTCAGGCTGAAGTCGCGGTGCAGGTCTCTGATCAGAACGTTGAGAGAGATGACCTCCTCCGCGTTCATCCCCGCCGCCGGCTCGTCGAGCAGCAGCAGTTCGGGATCGAGCGCCAGTGCACGGGCTATCTCAAGCCTTCTCTGGTGACCGTAGGGCAGAGTGCCTGCCGCCTGGTGGGCCCTGTCGGCCAGCTCCACCCTCTCGAGCAGATCCATGCTCTTCTTTTTGATGTCGCTTTCCTTGCCACGCCAGCGTCCCAGATGGGTCATGCCCTCGATGAAGGAGTACGGGATGCCGTGCTGTGCAGCGGTCATAACGTTCTCAAGCACCGAGGAGCGCTGGAAGAGCCTCAGATTCTGGAAGGTCCTGGATATGCCTTTGTGGACGATGTCGTAAGTCTTTAACCGTGCCAGGTTCTCTCCCTGGAACGTAATAGTTCCTCCGTCAACGGGGTAGACGCCCGTAACCAGATTGAAGATCGTCGTCTTTCCTGCGCCGTTCGGCCCCATCAGCCCAGCCAGTTCGCCCTTTTCGATGGCGAATGTCATGTTGTCAACGGCCGTGACTCCGCCGAAGTTCTTGGTCACGCCAGAGAGTTCGAAGAACGCGCTCATTTCGACCGCCTCCCCAATGGGTCCTTGATCCAGGAGACGAACTCACGGTTGCCCATTATTCCCTCCGGGCGAAGGACCATGATGATCACGAGGACGGCTCCGTAGATCAGCATCCTGTACTGCGAGATCGGGCGGAAGAGCTCGGTCACCAGCGTGATGACGGCAGTGCCCAGTATGCAGCCGCTCATCGATCCAAGGCCGCCGAATACGACGACCGACGTCAGCTCGGTGGATTTCATCATATCGAACATGACCGGCTGGATGAACGAGAGGAAACCGCCCAGAAGGGCACCGGCAACACCGCAGTAGAAGGCGGAGATCATCAGGCTGGTAACCCTGATCCTTGCCGTGTTGAAGCCGAGAAGGGATGCCGCCACGTGGTCATCCCTACACGCTTTGCACGCCCTTCCGAAGCGGCTGTTGATTATATTGAACATGAATATTGCCAAAACGACCAGAAAGGCCAGTGCTACAGGAAGCGTAGTGTAGGCGTCGATCCCGGGATACCCGCGAGCGCCTCGGGTCACGGACTGCCAGTTCTCGAGTATTAGCCTTATTGCCTCTCCAAGCCCTATCGAGGCGATGGCGTAGTAGTCCCCCATCAGCTTCAGGGTCGGCACTCCGATAAAGTACGCGACAGCTACTGCGACTCCCGCGCCAAGGATTATGGCGGGAAGAAAGTGCAATCCGTATTTCACAGTGAGAATTGCGGACGTATAGGCACCAAGAGCCATGTAGGCCGCGTGCCCCAGCGAGAATATCCCCGTAAAACCTGTGAGCAGGGAGACTCCCATGGCGGCGATCGCGTTGATGCACAGGAGGACTATGATTCCTTCAGCGTATCCTGACATTCTCTTCGTTCACCTACACTTTCTCGCTCACGCTCTTGCCGAAAAGGCCCGCGGGCTTGACAAGAAGAGTGGCAACAAGCAGGGAGAAGACCACCAGGTCGCGCATCTGGCTCGAGATGAAGCCTGCTGTAAGCATCTCGGCCAATCCCAATATCAGACTGCCTACAACAGCTCCGGGCAACGAGCCAAGGCCGCCTATGACGGCCGCAACGAACGCCTTGATGGTTATGGCCCCCAGCTGCGGGTAGAGGGTGTAACGGACCGATAAGAATATGCCTCCCACGGCTGCAAGCGCCCCTGCAACGAAAAAGACTATGGAGATGAGGCGGTTGACGTTGACACCCATCAGTCCCGCTATACGAAGATCGTAGGCCGCAGCACGTATCGCGAGCCCCCACCTGGTCTTCGACAGAAAGAGCTGCAATCCCCAGAGGAAAATAACGGCCGCAGCGAGGGAGAGCAGGTCAAACGCGCTTGTAGTTGCAAGGCCGAAGAAGTCCACGGGGCTGGTAGGTATGACCGCCGGGAGCGCACGAAAGCGACCTCCGGCCACTATTACGAAGATGTTCTCGATTACGATGCTCATTCCCATGGAGGCGATAAGAAGGTAGAGGGTTACATTGGTGCGTTCACGGATGGGGCGGTAGGCAAGGCGCTCGGTTAGAATAGCCGCCACACCGGCCCCGACAATCGAGAGGACGCCAGCGGTCCATATTCCCATCTCAAGCGTTCTGAGGGATGCGTAACAGATATAACCACCTATTACCAGAAAGCCGCCGTGTGCGAAGTTGGAGAATAACAGGACGGAGTACACAAGGGAGTAACCAACGGCGATAAGCGCGTAAACAGAGCCAAGAGAGAGGCCGTTGATTATCTGCTGTATCAGCGTTGCCAAATAGAGTTCACTCCTTTCATATGTCGGCGAGGGCGAGCGATAGACGCCCACCCTCGCCAACGAGAAACTATATCACATTTCGCAAATGAGGTATATAGTACCTTAGTACCTCAATCCCTATGGCTTGATCTTCTTGAAGAACTGCCCCTTGCCGTCCTTGGCGATGAGCACTATTCCGTCTTTGTCGGCCGGGTCGTTCGTCTTCGGGTCAACCGTGATGGTGGCGTGATGGAGCTTCAGGTCCTTCGTCGCAGCAAGAGCGTCGCGGATGAGCTTGGGGTCGGCCTCTCCCGCGCGGCCTATGGCGTCGGCGATCCAGTAGATGGCGTCATAGCCCAGCACTCCGTTGACGAACTCCTTGCACTCGTCGTTGTACTTCTCCTTGTAGGAGGCGAAGAAGGGCTGCATCGCGGGGTCCTCGGGGGCGACGTGGTTGATCCAGTACGAACCCTCCATCGCTTCGCCCGCGATCTCCCACATGAACTCGCCGTATCCGTCGCCGCCGACGAAGACGATATCATCCATGCCAAGCTCGCGTGCCTGCTTCATGATGAGTGCCATCTCCTTGCCCATGTTCGGCAACACCAGCACGTCGGCACCTTTCTCACGGATCTCGGTGAGCTGGGCGCGGAAGTCGACGTCGGTGCCGGCGCGGAAGCCAAGGTCAGCCACGACTTCGCCGCCGTAGCCCTTGTACCCCTCGATGAAGAACTCGCGCAGACCCTGAGAGTAGTCGCTTCCCACGTCGTAGAGAACGGCGGCCTTCATCTTGCCGAGCTCCTTGGCCGCGAAGAAGGAGATGAGCGTACCCTGATAGGGGTCGGTGAAGCATATACGGAAGGAGAACGGGCGAACCTCGCCCTTCTCATCCACCGTAACCAGGGGGTTGGTCGTGACTGTACCGATCTGGGAGACTCCGTAACGGTTCACTATGGGCGCGGTGGCTATGTTGATTCCGCTGCCATTGGCACCTATAAGGGCTACGACCTTGTCCTCCTCGATCATGCGCCTTACCGCGTTCACAGCGTCCTCGGGGCGAGTGCGGAAGTCGTAGACGACTATCTCGAGGTTCCTTCCCAGGACTCCGCCCTTGGCGTTGATCTCGTCTGCGGCAAGCCTCGAGGCCTTCTCCTCCGTCTGGCCGTATGCGGCCCAGTCGCCGGTGAGAGCCGCGATGTGACCTATCTTGATGGTCTCGCCAGACGCCTTTGTCTCCTCCGGCTTCGCCTCATCAACCTTGGGCTCCTCCTTCACCTCGACCTTGACATCCTCGACCTTCGGGGGCTGCTGCGTCTGCTGCATGAAGAAATAGCCTGCAACAACGACGAGTACTACTATGCCGATCATCCAGTTCCTTTTCAAACCCAACCACCTCCTGAGATATTTGTGCTCCGTGATTCTGCTCACACGTCACTTGCCTTGGTTCATTTTACTATCTGTCGCCGCTTAATACAATATTATTACCGTTCTTTCCGAACCATTCTTCGAGGGAGTGGAGCGCCTTTTCAACTCTGCTCAGACATTCGGCGGTCAGATTATCGCCGAAGTCGAACGACTCCCCCTCCACACTCACGAGCAGAGCGGGAGAGGGCGCGACCCCGATATTAGAGGCGAGCGCCATCAACCACCCAGGCCCGGCGGAGTGAATGTTCAACCCCTCGAGCGCCGGGTTCGGGGACAATTCTTCGATTACAAAACCCTCCCCGGAGCAGCTTCCCGGGACGCGCGCATCGGCGAAGACCAGAAGGTCGTACTCGTCGAACTCGACTGCCTGCTCCGGTAGCGGCTGGTGCTCAAGCCTCACGTCCACGTCTTCGCCCCGGGACTCGAAGAACTCGCCTATCAACGGAGCCAGTATATGCCCCGCTCCATCGTCGGTTCTAAAAGGGTTTCCGTAGCCGCAGACAAGGACCCTCACTCTTTGGTAACCGTTCCGAGGGTGTTGCCATCCGAGTCGCGCAGCTCGAGCATCAGCGGCATCTTGCCGACCGCGTGGGTGGAACATGACAGGCATGGATCGTAGCATCTGATTACATGCTCCATGCGGTTGAGAACTCCCTCTTTTACATCCGGCCCTGTGATGTGGTCACGGGCCACCTGCTCCACACCTCTGTTCATGGCGTAATTGTTATGCCCAGTGGCGACTATCAGGTTCACCCGCTCAATTATGCCCTTCTCGTCCACCTCGTAGTGATGGATGAGTGTGCCGCGCGGCGCCTCCACAACTCCGATCCCCTCCCGGCAGGAGACGTCCCCCGTGATGTGCAGGTCGCTCTTCAGGACGTCCGGGTCGTTCAGGAGCTCCTCAAGGCGCTCCATAGCATACAGGATCTCGATGAGGCGAGCATAGTGATAGTAAAGGGTGAAGTGTACCAGACCGTCAGAGGTCGTCTTTCTAAAGGTCGCCAGCTCGGATGAGGCCTCCGACGTGGATATGTCCTCACAGGCGTTGAGCCTGCCCAGAGGGCCGACCCGGTAAGAGCCGTACGGGAAGCCCAGTGGGCGATAGAAGGGGAACTTGAGGTAGCTCCACTCCTCCACGTGCTCGCCGATAAAGGAGCAGTAGTCGTCGCTGTTAAACTCATCGATAATTCGCCCTCCGGGGCTGCGAAGGCGTATCGCGCCGTCGTACAGCTCCAAATACCCATCCTTGACCATCCCCATGTAGGAGGTCTCTAAAGTCGCAAAAGCGGCGGCCAGGGCGGCGTTCTCCGCAAGATAGTTCTTCACCAGAGATAAGGCGCTTCTCAGGCTCTTCTTCTGCTCGGGAAGACCGGCCAGCATTTCGTCTCTCTCATCGGGGCGAAGGCTTCTGTTCACGCCCCCGGGGATACTGTGCCAAGGATGGACTTTTTTCCCGCCCAGCGTTTTTATGATCTCCTGTCCATACTTTCTCATTGAAATCCCGGACACGGCGAGCTCCGGATACTCCTTGGCCAGCCCGGCGACGTTCCGCACTGAGGGGTCGGCGTCGAAGCCAAACAAAAGATCCGGGCTGGACAGATGGAAAAATGAAAGGGCGTGGGACTGGATGAACTGCCCCATGTGCATGATCTCGCGAAGCTTGGCCGCGGTCGGAGGGATCCTGACCCCTAGGATAGCGTCGCACGCCTTAGCCGAGGCAAGATGATGGCTGACCGGGCATATTCCGCAGATCCGGGGCGTTATGACCGGCATCTCACGGAAGTCGCGTCCTTTTGAGAAGACCTCGAAGCCCCGGTACTGGGTCACGTGGAATCGTGCCGACTCCACAGTGCCGTCCGGCGCGAGGTCGACCGTTATCTTGCCGTGACCCTCGATCCGGGTGATTGGATTGATCACTATGGTATTTTTCTTGTTCTCCATTCTTCGTTCCTCCGCTAGTCGTAACGCATTATATCCGTCGGCACGGAGGGCAAGCGTCCCTCCAGGATCTCGCTGAATATATAGAGTATGGTGTCAGCGTCGGGAGGGCACCCCGGAACGTAGACATCCACCTTGACCGCCCGATCAAGTGGCAGAGCCTGCGGCAGCAGGGCAGGGATATCCACCCGGGGTATGACCCTCTCGGGATTGACTGTGCTCACAGTCTCCACGAATCCCTCCTTCAGCACCTGTTCAACGGGCATGAAGTTTCTCATGCAGTTTATT
>JBAYOX010000038.1:0-11416 GCA_041678025.1 Aminobacteriaceae bacterium | reverse complement strand
TGGTGAAGTGCTTCTCTATCACGCTCGCCCCCATCGCCGCCGCCGCCACGCTTATGTGAATCCCCTTGGTGTGGTCGGATAAGCCCACAGGCACATTAAAGGCCCTACGGATGGTCTCCATGGCCCGCAGGTTCATAATCGACGAGGGCGACGGATACATAGAGGCGCACTGCAAAAAGACTATCTGCTCGTTACCCATCTCCCGACAGGCCAGATATGCGTCCTCTATCTCCTCCATATTGGCAAGCCCGGTGGAGATAATCATGGGCTTGCCCTTGGAGGCGCAGTATCTAAGCAGTGGCAGGTCAACCAGTTCAAAGGAGGCGATCTTGAAAAAGGAGCTTACCTCGTCCAACTCGTCCACCGCGTCGTTATCGAAGGGAGTGGCGAAGAACAGTATGTCCTTTTTTTCGCAGTAACCGGCAAGCTCTGGTAACCAGGTCCTAGGCGTCTCGATCTCTTTGATCAAGTCAAACAGATCCTTACCGTATCCAGAATGCCGCGGCGTTCTTCGGGAATAAAGCGTCTCCGCACTGTAAATCTGGAACTTCACTGCGTCCGCCCCAGCCTCGACCGCAGCGTCTATCATCTCTTTGGCAAGCGACAGCGACCGATTATGGTTAGCCCCTATCTCGGCAATTATGAAGCAGGGGCCGTCCGCACCTATCTTTCTGCCGCTTTGCAGCACCAATCCATTCATCTTATGCCAGCCTCCTGAAACCTGTCGAAGAGGGGCTCCCTTTCAGTAGCTTTCTTACGCTACCGTCCTTAACAGCCCTGGCAATCTCCTGGAAAACACTGTCCACGGCTTTTAAATAACCGCTGATGTGATCGCCTGAATGCGCGTGCATAGCATAATAGAGGTTCGACGCAAGGTAACCCTTTTCGAGCATCAGCTGAATGAAAAGCGCCTTTGTCTCCATTGGATAGGGCGTTTGGAAATCAATATGGCTCATCGGAAGCATGCCGCTGACCTGCCCTGGAATGCCGTGCTTCGAGAGCAGCTCTTTCCAGCTGTCCTGCACCTGTTGGCCAAGCTTCATCAGATGGTCTCCGACATTTTCGCTCCCGTGTTTTCTTATGGTCGCCAGCGCAGCCGCCGGCCCTGTCCTTTCTGTCCAGCATGTGCTTGAGATGAAAGTCCTCTGGGCCGACTGCATAACGCTCTCCTTGCCGATCACTGCGGCTATGGGGTAACCGTTGCCAAGCGACTTGGAGAAGACCGCCATGTCCGGATCATACCCAAGCAGAAGATGAGCACCTCCTGTGTTCATCCGGAATCCGGAAGAAATCTCGTCCACGATCAGCACAGCTCCGCAGTCGGTGGCGATTTCACGCACACCCTGGACGAACTCAGGCGTCGGGGACAAGTTGCGGATTGGCTCCAGCACCACCGCGGCCAGCTCCTTGCCGTGAGCTGCCACTATCTTCTCCAGCTCTTCGATGTGGTTGAAGCGAAAAGGGTGCGCCGTGCCCTTCAGCCCCTGTGGCACTCCTCTTGGGTCGAGTCCCGTGATCAGGTGCTCGCCTAGAGCGTTCTCCGTGCCCAGGTTAGCCGAGAGGTACCAGTCGTGCCAACCGTGGTAGCCACAGAAGGCGACTACATCCTTTTGCGTGTGCGCGCGCGCTATCCGAACGGCAACGGTCATCGCCTCACCGCCGGATCGGGTGAACCGGGCCATGGAGGCCCACGGATGAAGCTCGCAAAGAAGCTCCGCCAGCTCCACCTCCTCCGGGCAGTTAAGCGACGAGCTTGATCCGCCACGGATCGCCTCTATCACAGCCTCGTCAACATCGTCGTCGGCGTATCCAAGGATATTGGCCCCGATGCCCGAAATGCTCATGTCGGTATACCTGTTATCGTCCAAGTCCCATACCGAGCACCCCTTGGCCCTGCTGTAGTAGCCCGGCCACACACCCATGGAAAACATATCGGGCCGCTTGGAGAGAAGCTGGGTCATACCCGGTATGAACTCCTTCGCCTTCATCTGCATCTCCAGGCTTTTTTCCAAAGAAAGCAATTATCCTTCACGCCCTTTCTATTCAGGGTCTAGACGAAGACGCGAACGCCTTGTCCTTCTCCAACGACTTTGCATACCCCTCGTTGCGCTCAAAACCGCTGTTAATTCCTTCAAGCTCCGAGTGTTCGGACAGAAGTGTTAAAATATCTTGCGTGGTGAATGCGGGATTCTTCGGATACAGAGCCTCGTACACCTTCTGTACGAACAGGAAGTCCTCCGGCTCGTCCACCGTCCAGCGAAGGTGAGAGAGAGCCCCCTCTGCTCTGAGAAGGCTCCCCAGCCGAAACTGATCCGGTCGCTTATGTATGTAAGGCGTGACGTGCTCCCGCTCCGACGGAAGAACCGCCTTCTCCCACGCTGTTTTCAGGGTGCCCAGTGACACAACCTCGACATCCAACCCGTCAGGGAAGGTCGGTTCAAGTGTATTGCTGGTGTAGTCGTTGCCCTCCGACAGATGGCGCTCCACGACGGAGTCTATCACGTCGGGGTCGATAAGGGGGCAGTCCCCCGTAAGCCGGACGACATGACGCGGAGAGAGTGGTGCCGCCGCGCGATAAAACCTGTCCAGGACATCATCCAGGTTGCCGCGAAAGCAGTCGACTCCCTTGCGCAGGCACATCCCCTCAATACCGTCGTCGGACGTATCCGTGCTGGTGGCGACTAAAAGCCGATCTATCATCCGGGAACGGCCCGCACGCTCCGTCTGTCGAAAGAGCATGGGCTCGCCCAAAATTTCCTTCAACACCTTCCCGGGAAGACGGCTCGAGGAAAAGCGTGCCTGCAGCACGGCCAGAATCATCTGATCTTCTCCACGATCAGCCCGTCGACGTACTCCCCTTTACAGAACCAGTGCTTCTCGAAAAAACCCACGCTCCTGTATCCAGCCTTTTGAAACGCCTTGTAAGAAGCGGTGTTGCAGGCGTACATGCCAGCCGTCAGCTTGTTCAAGTTCAACTCTTCGAAGGCGTACCTGGTCGCCAGCTGTATCGCCTCGGTGCCAAATCCTCGTCCCCTTACAGCCTGCTCACCAATGAAAAGGCCCACATCGCCAAAACGGTGATGCTGGTTTATGTTGCCTATCTTGATGTTACCGATGTGCCCAAACTCGTTGGTGTATATTCCGAACAGGAAGTCGTTCGGGCTATCGTTCATACGTTTGACGTACTCGCGGAGAGAATCCAGCGTATGCCTGAACCAGCGGGACTCAAGATACTGGACGACCTCCTCGTCCCCCATCCATGAGAGGTACTTCTCTGTGACATCCTGCTCGGATAAAAGCCTGATCATGATGTTTTCGTTCATATTAACCACTCTCTTTTCTGTGGGTGTTCAGTCAAGCCTCTTAATTTGACATATCGGGCCAACGCCAGGGCTCGACAATCTCCTGAAGACCGATAGAAAAACGCTCGTAACAACCCTGCTCTACTGGCCGAAGTTCACCGGCTGATTCTACTATCTCACGCAATTGGCCGAGCGAATTCACACCTACAAGGACGACATCCAGCTCTCTTTGCGAAAGAGCGAACCCGAGCGCGGCCTCTACCGGGGAAAGGGCGTTATCCCGGCATGCTTGCCTGAACTCGCGAAGCAGACCTCTGACGGGCTCAAAAAACGGATGGAGCGTATCGGGGTCCATCAGGAGAAGCCCCTGCAAAAAGCAGGACCTTGCGTGAATTTCAACCCCCGCCCTCTTCAACTCATGCACATGCCCTTGTGCGAGAAAGCGCTGATCAAGCACGTTAACAGGTATCTGGAGTATGTCCGGAGCATATCTTTCCATAATGCGCTCCGCTTCAACGGGCGAATACACCGAAACACCTATCTTACTGACTAACCCCTTTTCTTTGACCCGGACAAGAGATCCCCATAAAGCCTCTCCCCTGTCCGACAGGAGGCAGCTCACATCATGGAAAAGCACACCGTATAGCTCCCTCTGATTCAGCCTTCCAAGCGAGGCCTTGACACTTTGCTCCATTCCGTCAACGGTCGAGGAGAGATCAACCTCGCCACATGACGGCAGTTTTGTGACGATGCGAAACGAATGTGATTCGCTAAGAGAGCTTCCAAGCACCGACTCTGAATCGCCGTACGCGACAGCGGTATCGAGAACTTCTACGCCGCATTCCTGGGCATAGGCTAAAATCCCTGAGATCTCATGTAGAGGGGTTACACCCACCGTATTAGATATCCCGTACGGAAGGCCAAACTGAACTGTTCCAAGGCCTAAACGTTGCAGACTTTCCAATTTAGATACACTCACCAAGCATCTTTTCAATCTCTCGTATGCCCAGAAAATGCGGATTGGTCCCCGAATTATACTCAAACCCCTTAGAGACGGGCGAGCCCCTCTCCTTCAAGGGGTTTATGGAATAATCGACAGGTGTCAAAAAGCTTATGGATGGCGCGATTACGAAATGATCCGCGAACTCGTAGGTGTGATACGAGTCATCCGCTGGGCACATAACCTCGTGCAGCTTCTCCCCCGGGCGTATGCCCACGGTTTTCGTTTTGAGACCGGGAGCCATCGCCTCGGCGAGGTCCATGATACGAATTGATGGAATCTTCGGGACGAAGAGTTCTCCGATCTGCATCCGTAGAAAAGCCTTAAGGACGAAGTCCACCCCTTGCGAGAGTGTGATCACGAAGCGCGTCATCAGCTCATCCGTTATAGGCAACTCCGTCACACCCTCGCTAATCAGTTTTTTGAAGAAGGGTATGACCGAACCCCTGGAGCCAACGACATTGCCGTAGCGCACGACGGAGAAGCGCGTCGGATGCCCTCCGGCTATGTTGTTCGCGGCGATAAACAGCTTGTCGGAGCACAGCTTCGTAGCGCCGTAAAGGTTGATGGGGTTCGCCGCCTTGTCGGTCGACAGCGCAACCACCTTCTTAACCTCGTTCCTGATCGCGGCGTTGATGACATTCTGGGCACCCATGATATTTGTCTTGATGCACTCCATGGGGTTGTACTCGGCCGCCGGGACCTGCTTCAGTGCTGCTGCGTGGACGACGAAGTCAACGCCCCGCATCGCCACGGAAAGGCGATCCTCGTCTCGCACGTCGCCGATGAAGTATCTCATCTGCGCCGCGTTGAACAGCTGCTGCATCTCGAACTGTTTCAGCTCGTCGCGGGAATAGACTATGACTTTTTTGGGCGAGTATCTTTCAAGCAACGTCTTCACACAGTGCCTGCCAAAAGAGCCGGTTCCCCCGGTGATAAGAATGGTCTTGTCGTTGAACAAAGCGGGTCATCTCCTCCGTGATACGTGTGTTTATTTATCGGAGGTTTCATCCCCTGAGTTGAAAAAAGCGGCCCCGATAATGCCCAGGGCCGCTTTTCGTAAGTTTTTTACGCCTGCAGGTCGATCAGTGCGCCGAATAGATCCCTTACCCTCTCGATGAAGCGAACAACCTCATCGGGCGGGATTTTGCGCACGACCTCGTCCTTAGACGTGTCTATCACGGACACTTGAAATATGTCCGCCTCCCTGCGGTACTCGAACTTCAATCCCCGGTCGAATGCGGCGGATAGCCTGTTCGCCCGGTCCACCGCGCGGCTTACAACTTCCTCATTCGGCGGCGTTCTGTCAGGCTGAGTGTTTGCCTCATGCTGAGGCGCTCCAGTCCTTCCGGGGGCTGCTGCGGGAGCAGGCGCGCCGCCGGCCCCCTCATGACGCAAGGTTGACCGCAGTACCTCCATGCTCTTCGCACCTCCCCTGTCCGATTAGTCAAAGAGGGGGGCGAGCCCCCCTCTTGTCAACGCGTCAGACTAGCCTACCGGAGGAGCTGAAGCACGTTCTGCGGAAGCTGGTTGGCCTGCGCAAGCATGGAGTTGCCAGCCTGGAGCAGGATGCTCAGCTTCGTGAAGTTCATCATCTCCTTGGCCATGTCGAGGTCGCGGATGCGGCTCTCGGCTGCCTGGAGGTTGGTCCCCGCTACAGTCAGGTTGTTGATGGTGTGCTCGAGCCTGTTCTGGTATGCGCCGAGCTTCGCCCTCTGAGAGGAGACGGTGTCGATGGCGTTGTCGATGATGGTGATGCTGCGCGCCGCGGATACACGGTCGGTCACGAGCAGGCCTGTTACTCCGAGGGAGTCGGCGCTCATGTTGCCGATGCTGATGCCCATGTCCTCCTTCTCGTTGGCACCGATCTGGAAGACGGTCGTGTTGTCCGCAAGGTGGACGATCGTCTCGTACACGCCATCCGCCTTGGTGAGAAGGAAACCTCTGGCGGCATCGGACCACGTCGCCTTAATGTTGGCCATCTTGTCGAATTCAACATCCACGTTCTGATGGACCACTCCGGCAAGATAGTTGCCCGTGATCTTAACGCCGGAGGCTATTGTGTTGCCGTTGTGGGCGTCCTGAACTGTGACACGGAACTCAGACTCCGTGTCCTTCTGGATGACGTTGAGGCTGAGAGCGTTGATGACGTCCTCGTCGCCCGCAAAGTTCAGAGTGCCCGCCTTGCCCGCTATGGCGCTGCGGATGACGAACGTGCCCTGGACAGATTCCGGTGTGGATGCAGTGACATTATCCGCGCCGACGAAGGATACCAGCTTGTCGGCGTCTGCCCCGACGTACTTGTCCTGGCCGAGGCCGAAGGCTATCGCGTCGTTGAACTTCTTGGCGACATCGCGAAGTGTGTCGGTGGAGTTGATGCGGACAAAGGCCTGCTTGCCGTCTCCCTGGGTGATGGTGATCGTTTTGGCGTCATCGAGCAGGAAGCGGCCGTTGGCGTCCCAGAACTTGTCGAGGTCGCGAAGGGCCACGTCGTCCTCCGCCACCTGGCCGACGTAGGCGGCTGTGAAGCTTAGCAGGTTCGCTCCTGCTGTTCCGAATGCCGTGTAATCGGTGGTCTTGTCGTTGAAGCCGATCTTGATGTCGGACTGGAAGACATTGCCGTTCTGGGTGTTTAGGAAGAAGGTGCGGAAGTGAACGTCCTTGTCCTGAATGGCTGTCAGGGCGACGGCAAATCCGCGTTCAAGCGTCCAGGAGGCGGAATCCGTGGACCAGTTGCCAGCCTGTGCCCATGTGGAGTTGATGGTGGCGGAGACGTTGATAGAACCGTCTACATTTGCTGCGCTCATCCCAGCCAGGTGCAACACGTGCTTTCCGCCGACTTTAAAGTCTGCTATACTAGCTGAGATAGAGAGAGCCCCTGATCCCATCTCGAAGCCCAGTCCAGTGTAAGTGAGCCTTTCCGCAGTTGTAAGAGTGAGGTTCTCGTCAACGAAGTTGAAGACAGTGCCGCCCGCAGACATGACGTACGCTTCGGCACGGACGACCACAGTCCCAGCCGCTGTATTGACGGTGAGGACCTCGAAGAGAATGCTAACCGCTGCAACGCCAGTCCCATACGCTGTACCAAATGATAGATCTCCGAAGTTGTAACTCTGGGAAGCAGTTGCAACAACGTCCGCCCCAGTCGCTATTGAAACATTGTAATTCCCAGCCGGGAGGTTGTCGACCGATACGCTTCTTGCGCCTGCCTCTGTGTTGAGGCCGACGTTCATGATGACGTTCTCGTGCTTGACCTTGAAGATGTCCGACTTCTGGATCTGGGCATCGCCGGGGTTGGCGCTTATCCTTATGATGAAGTTGCCCTCGGCGGAGTCCTTCTGGCCAAACTGGTCTATCGTGCGAAGGGCACCCCTGATGAAGGCCTTGGTGTCAAGGCTGTCGGATGACCAGAGAGCGGAGGCACTACCGTCGAGCAGCTTCTTCTTGTTGAACTGCGTCGTGGTGGCAATGCGGGTGATCTCCTCCTTGAGCTGGTCGATCTCAAGCTGGATATAGCCCCTGTCCTGGCTGGTGAGGGTGTCGTTGGCCGCCTGGACGGAGAGCTCGCGCATACGCTGCAGGATGGAGTGAGTCTCGTTCAGCGCTCCCTCTGCTGTCTGGATCATGGAGATGTCGTCCTGGCTGTTGCTGACAGCCTGATCCAGCCCACGAACCTGGGCGCGCATCTTCTCGCTTATCGCGAGCCCCGCCGCGTCGTCCGCAGCGCTGTTGATGCGAAGTCCGGTGGAGAGCTTGTTGATGGACTTCTGCAGCGCTTCGTTGGTGGAGTTCACCGCGTTGTACGCGAATAGCGCAGGAATGTTGTGGTAAATCCTCATATTCAAAACCTCCTTGTTTTGATTGGGTATCCTTTCCCAGATGCAAAATATGGCTCAAACTGCTAGAAATTGATCGAAACGCATCATCCCTTTCTTTTGACATGAGGCACTTTTAATTTGTATCGGCGGCCAGGACTGAGATCTTTACCCCTCTTTTCTCGAGTTCCTGAAGAATTTCAGCCGGCCATAATACCCTTACAGCGGAGTATTCCGCGTAATCCTTCGCCAGGCGGTCGATTATCTTCCCTATCGCGCCACGGATGCCCGGGTCGGCGGCCTGTCTGCACTTGGCCATAGTCTGTAACAGCCAGTGAATATAGTGTGTGAGGCTCTGCCTGTCCTCCGTTGAGGCGGTTTCGATCATCTCCCAGACAAAGAGCATCGTCTCGGCCAACCGCCCCTCCGCCAGCATGAGATGAGCCTGTATCTCCCTTTTGGACCTCCGAACCTCAGGTTCGTCGGCGTCGTACATGCCGGAGCTGAGAAGGTTGTTGAACAGCGCGCGTTTCGACTCCAACGCCTGCTCGCGAAGTTGGGTAATCTCATCATCGTCGGGGGCGTATTCCTCCGCGCTCGTCAGGGCATGCAGTGCCCCCGCCGTGTTTGGAATGTGCGTGAAGTCGTTCTGCAGGAAGATGCGGGCGGCGTCCTTGAAGAAGGCCACAATCGAATCGACGGGCATAGTGCGGCCTACGAAGAGGTTTGCCGCGCTGTGCATGAGCATAGTAGCGAGGTGAATGCGCTCCTGCTGCTCGAGGAATCGCGCGCACTGCCACTGGTACTCGGGATCCCACTCGTGATGAGGGGGGTCGGAGCGCGCTATGATGTTCTGCATGCAAACGTCGAAGAGCTCGTCTGTATAGGGGTGTCCGGGCCCGTCGGACCTGAGGGCCGCTAAAAGCGCGTCGATCGCCTTCATCCCCTCCTCTCTGGAGAGGGGCGCAAGGCCGGTGCATATTTCGGGAAGGGTGTGGTCGTCCCCGAGAGCGTAGAATCTGGCGGCCGCTATGGCGTTTTTCAGGTACCCTTTGACAAAGAGCACTACTGCTCTGTGCGCGTCGTGAATCTCGCCGAAGGCCTTCTGCCACCGCTCCACCTCCTCGACTGTCTCCAGGCTGCGTGACTTGGCGACCTCGACTCCCGCCAGCGAGGTGTAGCTTTGGCCGATGAAAGCCAAAGCGCTGTTTCTGGCGTGGTAGTCATCCATCAGGGAGGAGGCCGCGTAGGCCATCTCACGCCTCTTTGCGGGGGTTACAGCGGGGGCTCCGACCCTGTCTATGGCCTCACGCAAATCGTCAAGCAACTGCAGGAAGGAATCCAGGTGGCTTAGGATGCTCTCCGCCCGCTGGATTCTTTCGTCCAAAAAGCTGGATTCGAAGTGCGGTGCCTTTTCTTTGACCATGATGTCCGGTGTTTTCTCAATCGACTGTAAGGGGTCCACTTTATCTTCGATAAACTCCGACAGTGGAATGAACTCCGTCCCCTTTATCAGAGCTCCACCCTCCGTACAGTCAAACAGAGGAAAAGGCAGGGACGGGATCATGCCCTCGAATATCTTCAGGAACGCGAACCATATAAAGTGTGTGTCTATCTCCCCTCCTGCAGCTGCTGGGACTCTGAAGTGATCATTTTTTCCACGGTCTGCCTCAAGCGCCATCGTCTGGGTGCTGGCCGTGTCCGAGGCGTGGCTCACAAAGCCCTCTGCGAAGGCGAGATCCTGCCCCACTAAGGCCATAGCTGAGGGTTTAAAGAACCCTGCAAGCACTGTGCCCATGTGGGCTACAGAGGCTCCGCTGAATGCTAATGCCCCTCCAAGGGCACCGGCCACAAGCCACTGGTCCAGAGGCAGCTCGGCCTTCCCAAAGACCATCACCGGACCCGGCCAGCACCCAAAAGCCTGAGATGTAAGCACCGACTGACCCATAAGGACTATGCGACCACACTCCTCGGGGAATTCGTCAATCAGGGGTCTGATGAGATTTGAATAGGTCGTCCAGGGGCGCTCCAGCGCGACCATAAAATGTGGAGCTATTCCCTGTTTCAGCAGCTTTTTAGTGGCGCTTTCCGCCGCTATTACGATGGCTTTTTCGCGGGCTCCCTTAAGAAGGTGGATATTCTTCTCAAGCGATGGTCCTGAACCCACCCAGATAAACGGCCTTCCCTTGTACTCTTCTATCAGCGAGCTCATCGGCGGCGTCTTCCATATCCATGGCGCGTTGAGGAACATGTTGCGGACTCCCAGAAGCGTGTCCTCCGCTGTGTTGCCCAGGAACTGCAGGCTCAATCTCATGCGCTCCCTGAATATTTTGAGCAGTGCCTCGAACTCCTCCTCGTAAGCCTCGGCCTCTCCGGGATGGTGGAGCAACGCCATATCGCCAGTGACGAAAAGCCCCATCGGCCTTATGCTAACGCCTAGAGCCTCGTCGATAAGCTGGTCGTCGGGGTACACGACGAAGGCTATGCGGCAGTTGCGCGGTAGCGCCATAAAAACTGACGTCAGAGAGAGGGTGTGAAGCAGCAGCTCCGGATTCGGCTCAAAGGCGACAATTCCCAACGCCTGAGGGGGCAGCTTTCTGAGGTGCGAGAAGAGCGACGGAGGAATGCCGGCCCCAAAGATGCCGAAAAGAGGGTTGTCATGATCCTCTCTTTTCACCGCGATCTTTATGTCTTTTTTCTGAAAAAAGGGGCGAGGCATGTTGCCGGAGACCCAAACGCCCTGAGCAGTCTCCGTCTGTATCAGCTCGGGGAGGCCATGTTCCTCCAGGTGAAGGTATAGTCTGGATGTCAACAGGGGCTGGTGTTGGTTAAGCAGCTCGAGGTTTTTCACCAGCAACGCGGGAAGATGTGATCTGTCCATAGTCAGTCCTCTCGTGGTCTAAAAACTATTTTTTCTTCAGCAGTTCGGCCAGCTTGGCAACATCCGCTGTGACCTTGGCGGCATCTACGTTTGCCGACTGAACCTGGTCTATCAGCTCGCGGCGGAAGACCGGCACGCTTCGCGGGGCGTCGATGCCTATGCGCACCGTGTCTCCGCGCACCTCTACAACGGAGATCTCTATGTCGTCCCCGATGCGGATGGCCTCGCCGGGCTTGCGGCTGAGCACAAGCATGCTGCTACGCTCCCGGGGCGGCGTCGGCGGTGGTTTCGGAGGCCGCTTTCAGGCGCATGGATTCCCTCATGGTGTCGCTGAGGACGGGAGTGCGGATGTCGTACTCTTCGTTCTGGGCGATGACCTGGCAGGCGATGCGCTTTTTGTGGTTGATCACCACGGGCG